>CAJOPK010000247.1 GCA_905236255.1 uncultured Selenomonadaceae bacterium
ATTTTAATTGTTATCGATACCAATGTCAATATTTGTGCCTTATATCACCCGATTGAAATCGGGAGTTTTACGGCATATTTTAAATAATTATTTTTTCGGCAAAATTAAATTTGCTTGTAAATATCGTTGATCTCCGACGCTATAACGCCAATATTGGACGATATAATTTTTCATTATACTCCCGCCTTTGCCCAAAAATCCTTGTGAGAATAAGTCACCGGATTTTTCAAATATTCCGCAGCCGCCGCATCTTCCTCATCTTCCAATTTTTCCAAAGCGGCATCACTGAAATTTACGGATACCTTTTTCCGGCGGTCGGTGATTTGGGCAGACAAGGCGGAAAGTATTTTTAACTTTTTACTTTCCACCTTTCCCGCTTACCGCCGTCATCTCATGTACTTTTTGCAGAGGAGTTTCAATTTTCCGGCTTCGGCATAAAGTCTGTAATCCGGACTCAAACGCCATGCCCAGTTTGTTCCGACGGTTCCCGGCGTATTCATGCGGGCGCGGCTGTCCAATTTCAAAACGTCCTGCATGGGGACAATCGTAAACCGTGATTCTGAGGCATAAGCAAACTCAATCAATTTTTGACAAACGTCGTCCGGTCTGCGGAGATCGGCACCGATAAGCGCGGCTATTGTTGCTTTGTCCGAATTGTCAATATCTTCCATAAACCAGCCGACGGTTGTATTGTTGTCGTGCGTGCCGGTGTAAGTTATGCTGTTTTCCGGCGGAACAAAACCCATTCTGCCGTCCTCATTGAAGTGCAATTCAAAATGCAAAACTTTCATTCCCGGAAAACCGCAATCCTGACGAAGTTCTTCAACTTCATTTGTAATTATTCCGAGATCTTCCGCAACGATTTTGCCTTCACCGAACTCTTTTTTCATTATGTCAAAGAATTTCAAGCCGGGTCCTTTAACCCATTCGCCGTTAATCGCGGTTTCCGCATCGCCGTCAACCGACCAATAAGACTCAAAACCTCTGAAATGATCTATCCGGGCAATATCGACCAACGAATAAGTTTTCTTGAATCTGAGTTTCCACCAGCCGTAATTATCTTTTTCCATAGCCTTCCAATCATATTGAGGATTTCCCCAAAGTTGACCGGTTGCGCTGAAATAATCCGGCGGAACTCCCGCAACTTTTTCCGGGTGACCTTCCTCGTCAATTTGGAAGAATTTCGGATTTGCCCAGACGTCCGCACTGTCGCCGGAAACGAAAATCGGCACGTCGCCCATAATTTCAATTCCGTTTTCACGGGCGTAAGAATGAAGTTTTTGCCATTGCAAATTGAAAATGTATTGTTCAAAGGCGGCTTGGAAAATATCGTCGGAAAGTTCCTTGCGCATTTGATTTAAGGCATTTACATCACGCTTTTTAATATCCTCGTCCCATTCAACCCAAGAAATATCTTTGAATTTTTTCTTGAGAGCCGCAAAAAGCGTGTAATCGTCAAGCCAATAAGATTCTTCTTTTACAAAATTGTCGAAGTCGTTTTTCAATTCGGCATCGTTGAAAATCTTTGTTCTGAAATTGTCGAAAGCCTTTTTGAATGCCAAAGTCTTTAAAGTTATTACGCTTTCAAAATCAACGCCCGGACTTTTTGTAACGGAATTGTCAAAATTTACGTCGTCCGGTTTCAAAAGTTCCATTTCAATCAAGCCGTCAATAGAAATGAGCAGAGGATTTCCGGCAAAAGCCGAAGGCGATTGATAGGGCGAATATCCGAAACCGACCGGATTAAGCGGCAAAATCTGCCAAATGGTCTGACCGGCTTCCTTTAAATAATCGACAAATTCAAAAGCCTCTTTTCCCAAATCTCCGATACCGTATTTTGACGGCAGGGAAGTCGGGTGCAACAAAATTCCGGCGCGGTGATCGTAATTCTGTTTCGGCGGAATATGTTTCAAGAGAACGCCCCGCAAAGGCTCAAGTTTGAAATTTACGCGTCCGCGAATAACCGGATATTTTTTGTCCTCATTTTTTTCGTCGAAGGCATCAACAAAAACTCCGTTTGCAAAATCGCTGACATCAAAGGAAACGTCCCGCGATTCATGCCGGGATCTGTTGAAGGCGACAAGGAAGGCGGCATTTTCCGCTTCGACGTCGAAAATATCGCGACCGTTGCGAATTACGCGGGCATAAGCGAAAATATCTCCGTAAGACGGGAGCGGCAAAAATTCGCCGGTCTGCAGGGTAATGTTGTCGTTGCGAATTGCAATATATTTTTTGTAAGTTTCGCGCAGTTCAAAATCTCCGTCGTCCCATTTATACGGGCGGCGGTTTGTCGGGTCTTTAAAGCCCTGCATACCTATTTCGTCGCCGTAATAAATGCAGGGAACACCCGGATAAGTCATCTGCCAAAGAGCCGCCATTTTCAGGCGGGCTTTGCCGAGTTTTTCGTGTTCTTCGTCAAGTTTAAATTTCGTCTGTTCGACCGCCGGCATTTTGTCGTAATAAGGAGCCTCGCCGAAAACTGTAACCGGGCGCATAATGTCATGGCTTGAAATCAAATTCATCATCGCGTGGAAGTTTTCTTTCGGATAATTTTCGCGCAGACTTTCCATTCGACGCATACAAAGAGTTCCGTCAATATGACCCAAAATAAAATCAAACATATGTTGACGGAAAGGATAATTCATCGCGGAATCCATTTCATCGCCGCACAGATATTGACGCTGAAC
>CAJOPK010000248.1 GCA_905236255.1 uncultured Selenomonadaceae bacterium
CCGGAATCGGTTGCAGGCGCGGGACTTCGGCGGAAGAAATTTCAACGGCGGTAAAAAATGCCTGTGAAATTATCGGACAATCACCGGAAAGAATTTCGCTTATCGCAAGCGTCGATTTAAAATCCGGAGAGCCGGGACTTTTGGAATTTGCGCGGGAAAGAAATATTGAAACGAAATTTTTCGGCGTTGAAGAATTGCAAAAAAAAATATCCGATTACAAATTGGAAGAATCGGATTTTGTAAAAAGGACAATCGGCGCGGGAAATGTCTGTGAGGCGGCGGCACTTTGCGCGGCAAAATCCGGAAGATTTGCCTTGACGAAAAAATCTTTCGGAAAAGTGACTGTCGCCCTTCTTTTTGAAAAATGATGTTTCGGACAATCATTCAAAAGATTTTTCGATCGAATGACCGCGCAAAAAATCTCCGGCGGCAAGTTTCTTTGAACCCGGTGCTTGAATTTCCAAAATCTCAAGCAATCCGTCACCCGTCCCGACCGTCAATTTTTTGTCCCGCACGGAAATTTCTCCCGGCACGGCGGAAGAATTTTTTTCAAGAATTTTCGTTCGCCAAATTTTAAATTTTTCTCCGGCGGCAAAAGTATAAGCTCCTCCGTAAAGTCCTCTCACAAGGTTGTGAATTTTTTCCGCCGGATCCGTCCAATTTATATGCCCGGTTTCCTTGTCAAGCATCGGCGCATAAGTCGATTTTGAATCGTCCTGTTTAATCGGATTGAGTTCGCCGTGCTCCAAAAGATAAATCGTCTTTAAAAGCAGATCCGCTCCGGCGGTCATGAGTTTTTCCCGGAGTTCCGGCAGAATCATGTTTTCGGAAATTTGAACTTCACTTTTTAAAAGCATATCGCCCGTATCAAGACCGGCGTTCATTTGCATCGTCGTAATGCCGGTAATTTTTTCGCCGTCAATCAAACAGCGTTCGATCGGAGCCGCACCTCTGTATTTCGGCAAAAGTGAGGCGTGTACGTTTATGCAGCCGAATTTCGGAATGTCCAAAATTTCTTGCGACAAAATTTGTCCGAAGGCGATAACCGTAATTAAATCCGGTTTAAAGGCGGCAAGTTTTTCGACGACTTCCGGCACTTTTACTTTTTCCGGCTGAATGACCGGGATTTTTAAAGATTCCGCAAAAACTTTTACCGGCGGCGGTTGAAGTTTGTGACCGCGACCTTTCGGTCTGTCCGGTTGAGTCACCGCGCAGACGACTTCCGTTTTGTCCGCCAATGCCGCCAATCCCGGCACGGCAAATTCCGGAGTCCCCATAAAAATTACTTTCAATTTCGACAAAACTACCACCCCAAAATTTTTGATGTTCTTCCGAGAAATTTTACAGCAGGCGGAAATTACCTGCAAGTTTATTTTTTTTGGGCGGCAGGAAATTGTAAAAGCACGCCGAAATTTTTCCGAAATATTTTGAAGAACTTGCTTTCTTTTAGAGGCGAAAGGAGAAAATAACATGGTTGGAAAGAGAAATGTTGTTGCAATAGTTTGCGGCGGCGGTCCCGCTCCCGGTATGAATGCAGTTATCAGCGGCGTAACGAGTACCGCTTATCGTCACGGCTGGGAAATTTTGGGGATTTACGACGGATTTTCGAGAATCGGTCGCGGCGAAAAAAATTATATTCGCCTTGATCCTTCCGTAATCAATCGTATCCACTTGACCGGCGGTTGCATTTTGAAGATGTCCCGTTTCAACCCCACCAAAAACGAATCCGATCTTCGCACGGTCGTCGAAACTTTGACCGAACTCGGCGTAACTCACTTGGTTACGATCGGCGGCGACGATACCGCTTTCAGTTCTTCCGCAGTTTCCGAATACGCAAAAAAACTCGGACGCACCATTAACGTCGTTCACGTTCCGAAAACAATCGACAACGATCTTCCTCTCCCGGAAGGTATTCCGACTTTCGGCTTTGAAACAGCCCGTGCTTTCGGTACGACCGAAATTCAAAACCTTATGGAAGATGCCCGTACTTCAAACAATCGCTGGTATTTCACCATAGCAATGGGACGTACCGCCGGACACCTTGCGCTCGGTATGGGACGCAGTGCCGGCGCGGCAGTTACGATTATTCCGGAAGAATTCCCGCAGGAAAGTATTCGTCTGCAGCAGGTTGTCGATATTATTACCGGCTCAATCGTGAAGCGTTATTTGAGCGGTAAAAATTACGGCGTTGCGGTTATTGCGGAAGGCGTTATCGAAAAAATTGCGGAGCAGGATTTTGCCGAACTCGGAAACGTCGTTCTTGACGAACACGGTCACATTCGTTACAGCGAATTGGACTTCGGCGAAATTCTTAAGCAAAAAGTTTTGGCAGAAGTTAAACGCATCGGCATTAAAATTTCTGTCGTCGATAAAGAAATCGGCTACGAACTGCGTTGCACGGCGCCTATAGCTTACGATATCGACTACGCGCGTAATTTGGGCTACGAGGCTATGCAATTCCTTATGCGCGGTGAAAGCGGCGCTCTTATCACAATTCAAGACAATAAAGCCGTACCTCTTCGCTTTGAAGATATCCGCGATCCCGCTACCGGCAAAACGTTTGTTCGCCGCGTAAATATTGATTCAGTTCACTATAAAATTGCTCGCGGTTTCATGATGCGTCTTGAAAAAGCCGACCTTGACGATCCCGGTCTTGCAAACGCCTTCCGTATGGAGCCGGAAGATTTTAAAAATCGTTACTCATATCTTTTTGATCAAGAACCGACCGTCTAATAGATTGTCGTAACCATAAAAAA
>CAJOPK010000249.1 GCA_905236255.1 uncultured Selenomonadaceae bacterium
ATTGAATTTAATTTTTGAATTTGCAGGAAAATTTTTTGCAATCCGGAATATTTGAAAAAGAGTTTCAAAGTCCGTCAAATTTTAAAGGAGGTCTGCACAATGAAAATTGCAATGGCAAACGATCATGCGGGTACCCGTTTGAAAAACGAGATCAAAAAATATCTTGAAGAGCTGGGTCATGAAGTAAAAGATTTCGGAACTTATGACGAAGAAGGTTGCGATCTTTCGGATTTTGTTTATCCGGCGGCTTTGTCCGTCGCGAAAGGCGAATGTGAGCGCGGGATTTTCGTTGACGGCGTGGGTTACGGCAGCGCGCTCATAGCAAACAAAATTTACGGAATTTACGCCGCGGTTTGTCAGGATCCTTTCTGTGCACAACTTTCACGCGAGCATACCGATTCAAATGTTCTTTGTATCGGCGGAAAAATTATCGGCAGTGCAATAGCCATGGAAATCGTAAAAACCTGGATGAATACCGATGCACTTACCGCCGAAAAATATCGTCGTCGCGTTCAAAAAGTTGCAGACATCAACAACAAACATTGTGTTCCGGTAAAATAAAAAAATTTTTCCCGCCCGTGCATTTTTTACCGCCTCAATCGCTTGACGAAAGTATAACGATTTGAGAAAATTGCGGCATAACATTGCGGGAATTTTTTTTGCCCGGAGAAACATAACCGGGCAAATTCGGCATGTGAGGAGGAATTGCACATTATGAAAATTTTTGCAAGGCAGTTGACTTTGGATCTGTATAACTGCGATACAAAAACTCTTGCCGACACCGACCGGATAAAAGACGTTTTAAAGAGTGTTGTCGGTTCCGAGCCCCGACTCAACGCCGAATTTATGAACGAGGATCATTTTGCGATAGTCGGAGCTTTTGAAGGCGGTCACATAGCCCTGCACGGATACAGGGAATTTCGCTACGTTGCCGTCGATATTTTTACCTGCGAAGAGGACGAGAGCGAGCCGGAAAAACTTTCCAAAACCTTGAGAAAATTTTTTCAACCCGACAAACTCAAATCCACTTTTTTAAAGCGCGGAGATTTCGGCAGCGAGCGCGAAATTAAACCCAAAATCAAAACGAAAGTTGCGCCGCTCCGGAAAGTCAAAAATGCCGGCGCGAAAGTCGTAAACAAACTTGTACGGGGGAATAACTGAATGACCTTTACCGAAATTTTTGAAACATATAAAAGCGTGGGCAAAACGCAAAAATGTACGTTTATTTTTTGTGCGGATCACGGCGTTGCCGAAATGAACGTAAGCGCCTATCCGAAAACCACAACCGTCGGAATGGTGAAAAATTATCTTGTGGATCGCGGCGCGGCGGCAAATGCTTTCGCAAAATTTACAAATTCCGAACTCTATATCGTCGATGTCGGCGTTGATGAAGACCTTTCAAATCTTCCGGGAATTGTTGACAGGAAAATTGCACGCGGCACGAAAAATATTGCAAAAGGTCCCGCCATGACAAAGGCACAGGCGCGCAAGTCAATCAAGATCGGAAAAGACTTGGCGGAAGAGGCAATAAAAGCCGGTTGCAACTGTTTCCTGCTCGGAGAAATGGGAATTGCAAATACAACCGTCGCCTCCGCAATTACCTGCGCGACTTTGCGAATTTATCCGAATGAAATTACCGGGCGCGGCTCAAATATTTCGGACGGTCGCTTAAAACATAAAATTGAAGTCGTCGCTCGTGCGGTCGAATTGAACGATCCGGACCCGGATGATCCGATTGATGTTTTGTCGAAGGTCGGCGGTTTTGAATTCGGAGCCATGGCGGGCGTAATTTTGGCGGCGGCGAAACATAAAAAAATCGTCGTCCTTGACGGCTTCAACAATTCGGTTGCGGCTTTGCTTGCTTACAAGATAAATCCGAAAGTTTCAAAATATTTGATAGCATCGCATTGGTCGAACGAACCCGGACATTTTCCCGTTCTTGCCGAAATCGGTATTCGCCCGGTTTTGAAATTGGATTTGGCTTTGGGTGAGGCGGTCGGCTCTTCCATAGTTTCAAAAATTTTGGATCGACTTGCGTTTATTTTTGTCCGGCATACCGATCCGGAATACATGAAGTTAATGGAAAAACTTGAAAACGGAGATTTTGACGACGACGATTTTGACGAAGATTTTGTAATTGACGAAGACGACGTACAAATTACCGAAGACGGAATAAGATTCGGCAATTTCACTTTCGACAAAGAATCGATAGAAGCATTGATGGCAATGCAGGAGCTTTTTGACGATGAAGATGATGAAGTCGATGAAGACGAAGAGTTCGGCACGTTGAATTTTGATCTGAAATTCGGCGGCGGAAGACTTAACCGAAACAGACACGGGCGGCAGGATACTCCCATGGATTATGATGTCGATATTCGCGTGATGGGTGAAGAAGAAGATATAGTTGCCGCAACCGACAGGACTTTCAATTTTTATCTGCAGACGATGCCGCAACTCAACGGCAAGTCAATGGAGGCCTGCAAAAATCATATCGACAACCTGACAAAGCCCTTGAGAAGTTTGGGATTGCTTGAAGAAATTGCCGTTCAAGTTGCCGGAATTTCCGGAGATGATATACCCGCAGACGATTTAAATCATGCCGCGCTCGGTTTTACCGACAAGAAAAATTGTCCTCATGCGCTTGAAGAAAATTTTGACGACGATGAAGTCACCATGATTTTTTCTTCGACGGCGCGCAGTTTTCTCATGGATGCACATTTGGGAGTTGTGGATTCAAAAGGAGATCCGACGGTTGCCTTTGATTTCGGGCGGGCGATGGCCGAAGAAATTTCCTTCAATACTCCGATAATTGCATTGACGGACGTAAACGATCTTCACCGGGAAAAAACTCATGAAGTCTTTGCAAAAAAACTTTTGACGGCGGACGGCAAGTTGAAATACAAGCCGGAAGAATTTTTGGCAAAGATTCCGAAAAAATATCGTTGCCGGGCGAGTGCAATTGTCGGCGCAATAATTGCGGCAACTCACAATTCGACTTTGATTGTTACGGATTTCGGTGCGGTCGAAATTATTTCCCGGTATGTCGAGCAAATGTGTCCTGCCGTTCGTCCGTACATTTTGCATGCCTCGCAACTTTTCAACTGCGAATTTGAGCCGGGCATGCCGATCGGCTTTGACGTGGAAATTGCCTGTGCCGGCGTTGAAGTGGTTGAGGCGGCACTTTGCATGGTGAACGAAATGAAATCTTTTGCCGACGCGAAAGTTGATCCCGCCGTTGACGGTGAAGGTTTCGGTATTCAGAAGATATAATTTTTTTTAGCGGAAAAAGGGGTGGATTGACCGTGATAAAAAAAATTTTGTCGATTTCAATTTTGATGTTTTGTATTGCCTTTACCGCAAATGCCGAGCCGCAGGTTGACAAAGAATATACCTGCAGAGTCGGAGCGTCTTGGGGATTTCCGGGCGAGCGCGTCACTTTTCTTTTGAGCGATCCGGCAATGGCTGAAGTTATACGCAGAAAGGACGGTCAGTTTGTCGTCCGTCCGAAACGTCCGGGAGATTTTTATGTGGTCGCAATTTTTCAAGACCCGCAACCCGTGCGAAAACTTTTCCTGATTCATGCGGTCGGCGAAGAGCCGGCGGCGGAAGTTGATGAAAAAAATTTTCCGGCTGAAGTTCTCCGGCTTGTCAATATCGAAAGGAAGAAACACGGACTTCAACCTTTGACTTTGGCGAACGATTTAAGCGAGTGGTCGATGAAAAGAGCTCATGAAGTCATAAAATATTTTTCGCATACACGCCCGGGCGGATCAAGTTTTGATACGGTCGCGCCGAAAGGAATTTACAAAATTTTGGGCGAAAACATAAACGGCGGCGCAAATTCACCGGAAAAAGTTGTTTATGAATGGATGCATTCCCCTTCACACCGGGAAAACATTCTCTTTCCGGATTACGAAAAAATGGGACTGGCACATTTAAGACAGCATAACACCAAGTATTTTGACTATTGGGTTCAGTGGTTCGGAAAGTAATTAAACCTGTTGCCCGATTTGTCAAAAAATTTTATAAAAATTCTTGCAACTTGCCGGAAAACTGTGTTAAAATGACGGCGTTTTTGAAGGGAAGGTAAAACTTCCGCGTTTTCGTAATATTTTGGGGAGGTAATTTACATGCCGTTGGTCGGAACAAAAGAAATGTTTAAAAAGGCTTATGAGGGCGGTTTTGCAATCGGTGCTTTCAACGTAAACAATATGGAAATCGTTCAGGGCATCACCGGTGCCGCAGCCGAACTCAATTCTCCCGTTATTCTCCAGTGCTCGGCGGGCGCAAGAAAATATGCAAATTCCCGCTATCTCGTCCATCTCGTTCGTGCGGCTCTCGAAGTCAACGATATTCCCATCGCGCTCCATTTGGATCACGGTCCGGATTATGCAACCTGCAAATCCTGCATTGATGACGGTTTCACTTCCGTTATGTTCGACGGCTCTCATTATCCGTTTGAAGAAAATATCGCAAAGACGAAAGAAGTTGTCGAATATGCTCATGCTCACGGCGTAGTTGTCGAAGCGGAACTCGGACAGCTTGCCGGCGTTGAAGATGATGTCAGCGTTGATGCAGACAGAGCACACTACACAAAACCGGAAGAAGTTCAGGAATTAGTCGAAAAGACCGGCGTCGATTCTTTGGCAATCGCAATCGGCACAAGTCACGGCGCATTCAAATTTAAACCCGAACAGTGCACACGCAACCCCGAAACGGGCGTTCTCGAACCTCCTTCACTTCGTTTTGACATTCTTGCCGAAATCGAAAAGAAGATTCCGGAATTCCCGATCGTCCTTCACGGCGCATCCTCGGTTATTCCGAAGTATGTAAAAATCATCAATGACAATGACGGCAAACTTGACGATGCAATCGGTATTCCGGAAGATCAGCTCCGCAAAGCCGCAAAATCCGCAGTTTGCAAAATCAACATTGACTCCGACC
>CAJOPK010000250.1 GCA_905236255.1 uncultured Selenomonadaceae bacterium
CTTGACCGCACTTTTGGTTTGTTGCAATGTTCTGTTATCAAGGAGCCGTCCTTTGCGAATCAGCTTGCGTATATTACCACCTCTTTTTCTCCCTGTCAACTCTTTTTTTTCTTTCTCCAAAATTTTTTTTACAACTAACCTTAAAGAGGATTTTTTTAGCCCTTGCAGAATGTTTGCCGGCAAATGAGGATGTGCAGAAGTTTTTACGCAGGGAGGCGATAAAAATGGATTTTGCGACAATCGGAACGATCGGCTCGTATGTCAGGCAGAAAAATTTGACTTTTGCGGCAAATTATAAAATTAAGACCGGACAACGAATTGCCGATACAAACGGAAATCTTGTCTCCACAAAATCTTCAATGTTCGACCGGCTTGTCAAGGCACAGAAAAAATCGAATGATGAAGTCACACGGGCGAAGTTGTCGCACATCAAGCAAAAATTGATGAACGGCAAAAAACTTTCGGAAACGGAAATGACTTATCTGCGCGAAAAAGATCCGAAACTTTACAAGAAGGCGAAACACGCCGACGATGCCCGCGAAGAATTGAAAGCCGATTTGAAGAAGGCAAAGACCAAGCGGGAAGCCCGCGAAGCCGTTACACGCGCCGTAATGAAAGCATCCGCCGAAGCGTCTGCCGAGCTTGCTGCCTGTAAAAACGGATTGAGCGGCGGCGGTGAAGTCGGAAACATTTCGGGAAATACCGGAAATATTGTCGGCGGCGAAGTCGGGAATATTGCGGGAAATGCCGAAAATGTCAATGCAGCTGCGGAAAATTTGACCGGAACGGAAAATCAAAGTCTTGCCGATGTCAACGGAGAGATCAAAGAAGTCGGTGAAAAATCGACCGGTGAAATAAGCGAAACGACACGCGCCGAAATTCAAGCGAACAAAGAAACGGCGGAATCTTTCAAAGATGCCGCAAAAGAAATTTCTCAATCGGAAGAAAATCGTGAAAGTTCTTCGACTTCCGATAAAGATTCTCCGGAAGGTATTATGGAGAAATTTATAATGACCATTCGCGCATTGGAGGACGAGTGGGCGCAATTTACGGACTCCGACGATTACAAGGATTTGCCCGAAAATTTGAAGGAAGAGTCACAAGCCGAACTTTTTGGAAAGAAGAAACACAAGAATCTTTATAAGGTTTTGGATGCGCCCGTGCCTAAAATTTTTGATGCGGTTGAGGCTTACAGAAAGAGTTTCTTTTCGCTTCCGGAAATTTAAAATTTTGATAAAGACAAACGAAAAGAGTTTCTTCAAAAAATTTTGAGGAAACTCTTTTTTTGTCGGTCAAATTTATGTTTTTTAATTTGTCATTCTTCTTGCAATGGCTGAGGCCTCCGTAGTCAAAATCTGTGCCCGGCGACGTTTTTCCTCCGCAGATTTAATGGTTGCCGCTTTTTTGTCGTCAAGCCAATTTGCATAATCTTCCGCGTATTCGATATACAGATCGCAAATTTTCAGCCGGAGATTGTGGAGAGTTTCGGCACCTTTCGGAACAGTCACGCCGAAAAGTTCCTGCTTGCGAACTTCCCAATCTTTTTTGATGACTTCCGTCATGATTTTTTTCAATTCGGCGCGCGTTGTATCTTTTCCCAAACTTCCCGGAGCAAGTATTTCGGAATATTTCTGTTCGGCCTCGCGAATCGTCGAATCATGCCGCAAACTTATTTCGGAAGTCTTTGTCAAATATTCGTCAAGTTTTTCCCGGCGCGATACATTTATAAGAGCAATAAATTCTTGAAAATTTTTTATGCCGGTAACCTGCCAACGACCGTCTTCATTTTTTGCCAAAATCGTCTGCAGGGAAAATTCCCGGTTTATTTCCGGCTGAAAAATTCGTATTTCCGCCGTTGCAAGTCCTTCGTCTTCAGGATCCGTTTGTATGTTTTCGATCGAACGAAATTCAAGCGTGTCAATTCCTATGCGGCTGAAAATTTCGGTAAGTCCGGTATCTTCGGATTTGTTGAAGTTGCCGCTTTCGACGTAATAATCAACCGCCGATTTCATGCTCAAAATAAGCGGCGCCCGGAGGACTTGAGTAAATTCCCGGACGGCATCCGCAGCCTCCGGAGTAATTGCGGGTGAAGTACCGGTCAAGCCTTCGACGAATCCGTCGTAACCGGTATTTAAAACGCCGTCAATGTCAACAAATTTATAAAATTCCGTTTTATTGTGTTCCGTCAAAGATTTTTCGATCGTCTTTAAAGCGTATTCCGGAGTTTGCGTCCGCGATCCGAAATAATAATACCCGCCGCCCGCCGCCGCAATTATCAGCGCAATTCCGCCGATGCCGAGCGCAATTTTGGTTCTTTTGTTCATGACAGTCAGCCGGATTCTTTGGAGCAAACCCGGCACTCACTTCCTCTCTTTAAAGAATTTTCATTTGCCAAAACTTATCCAGAATAATCCGCCGTCAATTATAATGACACGCAAATATTTTTGCAAGATCCGCTTTAAAAGCGGCGGAACAATCGAAGCGGAAGATTATGTTATCAAAGGTTCGGCACCAAATGTCACACGGAAGAAGCAAGATTTCCGAAACGCATACATTCCTTTGAAAATTGCAGAGTTATAACGGTCGTGGGACCGTTGCGATTTTTTGCGACTATCAATTCGGCAAGATTTTTGTTTTCGCTGTCCGGATTGTAATATTCGTCACGATACAAAAACATAACTATATCGGCATCCTGTTCGAGTGACCCGGATTCGCGCAGATCGCTGAGTTGAGGTTTTTTTTCGGCACGAAGTTCGACACCGCGCGAAAGTTGACTCAATGCTATTATCGGCACGTTCAATTCCCTTGCCAAAGCCTTAAGACTGCGGGAAATTTCGGAAATTTCCTGCTGGCGGTTGATTTCGCCGGATTTTGACTGTCTGCCCTGCATAAGTTGAAGATAATCTATCACAATCAAATCCAATCCATGCTCACTTTTCAACCTGCGCGCCTTCGATCTCAATTCCATTATGGTAATGGCGGCGGTATCGTCTATGAACATCATATCTCCGGAAAGTCTTTCGGTTGCCGCAACAACGTCATTGAGTTGATCCTGCGTAAGTTGCCCGGTATTCAAAGACATTGAATTTATTCCGCTTTCGGCACTTATCAGGCGGTGACCGAGTTGCTCTTTGCTCATTTCAAGGGAGAAAACCGCAACGACATATTGTTTGCGCGCAATCTGCATCGCAAGATTTAAGGCAAAGGCGGTTTTTCCCATTGAAGGCCGGGCGGCAATCAAAATCAAATCGGATTTTTGCAAGCCGTTGGTCGTTTTGTCCAAGTCAATAAATCCGGTTTCAAGTCCGGTAAATCCGCCCTTTGAATTATAGATTCGATTTATCTTCTCAAAAGATCTGTTTATAATCGGATCCACCGACTCAAAAGAGGATGCGTCGCTTTTTGTGGTGATTGTCAAAATTATCCGCTCGGCATCGTCCAAAATCTCTTCAACCGGTTTTTGATCGTTGTAAGCCTCATAAGTAATTTGTTCGCCGGCATCGACCAATCTCCGGAGCAGGGACTTTTCGCGAATTTTTTGCGCGTAAGATTCGGCATAAGCTGTCGTCGGAACAATGTCACCCAGTGAAGTTATAAGCCGTATGTCAATTTTTTTGAGTTCGTCGGCGCGCCGGAGTTCCTCCACAAGCGAAAGCAAATTCGGCGGAATTTTTTGAGTGTACAATCTCAAAATTGCCAGATAAATTTTCCTGTGTTCTTCGCGGTAAAAATCTTCGGCACTCAAAATATTTGAAACCGGTTCTATCGCTTCCCCGTTTTTCAAAAGCAACGCGCCGAGAAGAGATTTTTCCATTTCTATTACTTGCGGCAATTCACCTTTTGCCATGACTTCACTCCTCCAAAAATCTTCGCGTAAAAGTTTCGCATCAATTTATTGCCTCCGCGCCCAAATATGCGCGAATGACTTCCGGATTGTTTTGAATTTCGGCGGGTGTTCCGTCGGCAATAATCATTCCGTATTCCAAAACGTAAATCCGCTCGCAAATACCCATGACCAAACTCATGTCGTGTTCAATCAAGAGGACGGTCAGCCCGAATTGTTTGCGGATTTTTCGGATCATCTCCATAAGTTCCCGGGTTTCCTGCGGATTCATGCCGGCCGCAGGCTCGTCCAAAAGCAAAAGTTTCGGATTGGCGGCAAGTGCGCGGGCAATTTCAAGCCTTCTCTGTGCACCGTAGGGAAGATTTTTCGCTATCTCGTAAGCATGATCTTCCAATTTGAAAATCTTTAAAAGTTTCAACGCCCGATTTTCAATTTCGTCCTCTTCTCCGAAATATCTGCCGATACGAAAAACGGATTCGGCAAGCCCGTATTTCACATGACAATGATAAGCAATTTTGACGTTGTCCAAAACGCTCAATTCGCCGAAGAGCCGAATGTTTTGGAAAGTGCGCGCAATTCCCCGCGCCGTAATTTGATAGGGTTTCATTCCGACGATTGACTTGCCGTCCAACAAAATTTCTCCGGTCGTCGGTTGATAAACTCCCGTAAACAAATTAAAGACCGTCGTCTTGCCGGCACCGTTCGGCCCGATAAGCCCGACAAGCTCACCCCGATCGATATAAAAATTAAAATCGGCAACCGCTTTCAATCCGCCGAAAACTTCCGAAACATTTTCGGCTTGAAGGAGCGTTTTATTTTTGGTTTCACTCATTTAAAAATTATCTCCTTAAAACTGATTCCTGATTCAAACTTCATTGAAGTTTATTTCTTCTGCCAATATTGAAAATTCCCTGCAAAAAATCTTCAATTCCTTTTCCGGTACAAATTCCTTTTTTATCTGCACTTAAATTTTCAAGATAACCGCCGAAAGCATATTCATTGAAAAATTTCTGAAAATATCTTGCACAAAAGGCAAAATGAATTTATAATGAAAGAAATTTTTTGGAGGGGTGATGTGTATGAGCGCGGCAAGGGAAATTTTGAAAAATTCAAAGCGCGTTGTCGTAAAAGTCGGGACAAGTACATTGGCACACTCCGGCAGTTACAAACTCAACCTTTATCGAATAGAGCATTTAATTCGCGAATTGGCGGATCTCCACAATTCCGGAAAAGAAATTGTTCTGGTGACTTCCGGAGCGATAGCGGCGGGAATCGGTAAAGCAGGACTGAAAAGCAAGCCGGACACAATTCCGGAAAATCAGGCACTTGCGGCGATCGGTCAGGGCGTTCTCATGCACATCTACGAAAAATTTTTCGCCGAATACGGTCAGACGATCGGACAACTTCTTTTGACCGGCGAAATCGCAACCGACGAACATTCCCGCGAAAATGCGCGAAATTCTTTGACCGCACTTATCAAAATGGGAGTAATTCCCGTTATTAACGAAAACGATGCGGTTGCGGTCGATGAAATCAAAATCGGCGACAACGACAATCTTTCGGCGATGGTTGCGGAAATTGTCGGCGCGGACGTTCTGATAATTTTGACGGATATTGACGGACTTTTTGACGGAAATCCGAAAAACGACGAAAATGCACGGCTGATAAGTGAAGTTTCCAAAATTGATTCAAGGATTGAAAAACTTGCCGGAGGAGCCGGAACAAAACTCGGAACGGGCGGAATGTTTACCAAAATTCAGGCGGCAAAAATTGCGACAAGAGCGGGAATTTCAATGTTGATTGTAAACGGAAAAGAAATCGGAAATTTGCGGCGGGTATTGAACGGTGAAGAAGTGGGAACGATTTTTCCGGCGGTTGGCGAAACTGACCGTTTGACCGTCCGGTAAAAAGGGGAGATTAAAATGTTGATGAAGGAACATATTGCGGAACAGGCAAAACTTGCGAAAACTGCTGCTTTGAAATTGGCGACGGCGACTTCCGAAATGAAAAATGCCGCGCTTTTGAAAATGGCACAGGAATTGATAAGTCGTCAGGCGGAAATTTTGGCGGAAAACGCCCTTGATATTGCGGCGGCGATTGAAAAAGGTACCCGTACAAATATGCTCGACAGATTGAAACTTACGCCGGAAAGAATTTCGGATATGGCTGAAGGACTCCGGCAGACCGCAAAATTGCCCGATCCGATAGGGATCGAAGATTTTCACACGGTGCGCCCGAACGGTTTAAAAATCAGTCGCCGACGTGTACCTTTCGGCGTTATCGGAATTATCTATGAATCTCGCCCGAATGTTACGGTTGATGCGGCGGCACTTTGCCTGAAATCCGGAAATGCCTGTGTATTGCGCGGCGGCAGTGAAGCAATCCGCACGAACAAAAAACTTGTCGATATTTTGACCGACGCGGCAATTTCCGCCGGACTTCCGAAACATTCGATTGAATTTATTGAAATAATAGATCGTGACGCGGTGGTTGCAATGTGTCGCCTCAGAAAACTTATCGACGTTATAATTCCTCGCGGCGGTGCCGGGCTTATTTCCCGCGTCGTCGAACACAGCACCGTTCCGGTTATTGAAACGGGTACCGGCGTTTGTCATATTTATGTCGATAAAGCCGCAGATTCGGATATGGCACTCAAAATTGCGATGAACGCGAAAACTTCCCGCCCGTCCGTATGCAACGCAATGGAAACTTTGCTTGTCCATAAAGATGTTGCCGCAGAATTTTTGCCGAAAATGTATCAGGCAATGAAGGCGGCAAAAGTTGAATTGCGCGGTGACGAATTGAGCAGAAAAATTTGCCCGGAAATTATTCCGGCGACGGAAGAAGATTGGTCAACCGAATACAACGATTTGATTTTGTCGGTCAAGATTGTGGAAAATCTTGATGAAGCTGTTGCACACATAAACAAATATAACACTCAACATTCCGATTCCATTATTACAAATGATGCGGAAGCGGCGAAAAAATTTCAGGCTGAAGTTGATGCGGCGACGGTTTATGTGAACGCTTCGACCAGATTTACCGACGGCTTTGAATTCGGATTCGGAGCGGAGATAGGGATAAGTACTCAAAAACTTCATGCACGCGGACCGATGGGGCTTGAGGCTTTGACGACGATGAAATATTTTGTAAACGGCGACGGACAAGTAAGGTGAAAAGTTAAAAGGCGGAAAGGCGGGAAGGTTAAAATGGCGGCAATTAAAAACTTTTGCGGATATATGGGAACTGCGCGGGATTATTTGCAAACTCCCAAAGCGCGTCATGACTTTAAAGATTGGCTGCAGGCGGCGGGGGTAATTGCCGCAACTTCAGCCATTGCAACTTTGATGATCGGATGGATAAGTCAATAAAAGTTGGAAAGGTGGAAAGTTTGATGCGAATCGGAATAATGGGCGGTACTTTCGACCCCATACATTTGGGACATTTGGCAACGGCGGAATCGGTGCGCGAAATTTTCGACCTCAACGAAGTAATTTTTATCCCTTCCGCAAGACCTCCGCACAAAACCGACAAACAGGTAACTGCGGCGGCTCATCGACTTGCCATGACAATTTTGGCAACCCGCTCAAATCCGAAATTTTCGGTTTCGGCAACGGAAATTTTGCGCGAAGGACTTTCCTACACGATTGATACGATTGACGAACTTCACAAAAAATTCGGTGAAACTGCGGAACTGTTTTTTATGGTCGGTGCCGATATGCTTGCCGATTTGTCGCATTGGTATCATGCAAAAGAGCTTGTCGAAAAATGTAAATTCGTTGCAACTACCCGGCAGGGATCGACGGCGGATATTGAGGAAGTCGAAAAATTTTTCGGTGCGGAAAGAATGAAAAACATCAATCTGATTACAACGCCCGGTCTTGAAATTTCTTCGACCGACATACGCGAAAAAGTCAAAGCCGGCAAGTCGATAAAATATCTCGTGCCGGAAGAAGTCGAAGAATATATCGGAGAAACGGGGCTGTATTTGTAAAGGGGACAAAATCCCGGATTGAACGGAGTGAATTTTAAATGACCGTTGACGAAATGCGAAAAGAATTGCAAAAACGCCTCAAAAAAAGTCGTTTCGCTCATTCGATCGGCGTTGCGAATACCGCCAAAGAACTTGCAAAAAAATTTGCTGCCGACGAAGGAAAAGCGTATATTGCCGGACTTTTGCACGATTGTGCCAGAGAATTTGAAGCCGGCGAATATATAAAACTTGCCGAAAAATACTGCATTCATGTCGGTGAAGTTGAGCGGGCAATGCCGATTCTTCTGCACGCTTACATAGGAGCGGAAATGGCGGCAAAAGTTTACGGCGTTGAAGATTCGGAAATTTACCATGCAATTTGGAAGCACACGGTCGGCGGTTACGGCATGACGAAATTGGACAAGATTATTTATTTTGCGGATATGATTGAGCCGAACAGAGATTATCCGGGAGTGGAAAAATTGCGGTCTTTGGTTGAAACGGAGACGCTTGACGAAATTATGCTCACGGCTTTGAGCGATTCCATAAATTTTGTAATTCAAAAAAATTCTCTTGTCCACCCGGCAACGGTTAATGCCCGAAATGAATTACTGATAAGAAAACTTGTTGCGAAAGGAGTGATTGAAGATGATGTATCCTTTAATCACGTTTAACGACAATACCGAAATTACTCACTCGGAAATTCTGAAAGACGGGACAGTAGAGGTTTATGTTGAAACGCCGGACAAACACGACGGTTTTCACCACCTGAAATGTTATATTCCGGGATATAAAATTGCCGAAGTCAACGGTTATACGGATTCGGAAGTGGCAAAGTATATGAAGGAGATCCGTAAAATGGCACATTTGATAATTCGCTTTGCACGCGGCGGAGGTTTTGAAAATGCCCCAATTATTTAAAATGGATGGGTATAGAATTTATTTTTGGTCAAATGAAGGTCAACCTCTCGAACCGATTCACGTTCATGTTTCAAAAAATCAAAGAAAAAATTCCACAAAAATTTGGATTACCGAAAACGGCAAATGTGTCGTTGAAAACAACAATTCAAAAATTTCCGATACAACTTTGAAAAACATTACGGAAATGATTGAATTACATGCCGATGAAATTATTGAAGAATGGAAGAACCGATTTAAGACTATAAGTTTTTACTGCTGATTTTAAGGAGAAGTTTTTATGGGTGAAAGATTTTTGCCGCCGGTACTTACGATAGCCGGCTCCGATTCTTCCGGAGGTGCGGGTATTCAAGCGGATATTAAGACAATGCTTGCAAACGGCGTTTATGCGATGTCCGCAATAACCGCTTTGACGGCGCAGAATACTTTGGGTGTTCGTTCAATTTTAAATTCCACGCCGGAATTTTTGGCGGATCAGCTTGACGCGATCTTTGAAGATATTCCGCCCGTCGCCGTAAAAATCGGAATGGTTTCGGCAATTCCGCTGATTGAAGTAATTGCCGAAAAACTCAAATTTTACGGCGCAAAAAATATAGTCGTCGATCCGGTAATGGTTGCAACTTCCGGCGCAAAACTTATCGACGACGACGCGATTGACGCTTTGACGAAAAATCTTTTCCCGCTTGCAACAGTCATCACTCCGAATTTGCCGGAGCTTGAAATTTTGAGCGGTGAGAAGATAAATTCGCCGGAAGATGCCGAAAAAGTTGCGGAAAAAATTTTCGTAAAATACAAATGTGCCGTTCTGGCAAAGGGCGGTCACGGTACAAACGACGCGAACGATTTTCTTTTTGACGGTACCGGAACTTGGTTTTACGGCAAGAAAATTGATACCGAAAACACGCACGGAACCGGCTGTACCTTGAGTTCGGCGATTGCCGCAAATTTGGCGAAAGGTTACGACTTGAAAGAGTCCGTCGGCAGGGCAAAAAGTTATCTGACCGGCGCACTCATGACCGATTTAAATTTGGGCAGGGGCAACGGTCCCTTGAATCACGGTTTTAATTTTATTGATACAGATTTCGGAGGTTGAAGAAAATGGAAAAGGAACTTCGTGAGGCAATTTATGAAACAATCAGAAAAGTACGTGAAGAAAATCCGACAGCGCCGTCGATAACAAATACGGTCACTCAAGATTTTGTGGCAAATGCTCAGTTGTCGGTGGGCGGGGCAGCGGCTATGGTTTATATGCCGGATGAAGGCGAAACAGTCGCAAAAAATTTTCCTTCATTTTATATAAATGTCGGGACGGTATTTCCCTTTTATGAAGAATCTCTTCCCAAAACAATGAAAGCTTTGCACGAAAACAAAAAATCTTGGGTATTGGATCCCGTAGGCGTGGGATTCGGAAAATTGCGTACGGATCTTTTGAAGAAGGCAAAAGATTTTAAACCTTCGATAATTCGCGGAAATGCCTCCGAAATACCGGCTTTGGCAAAACTTTGGAAGTTGACGGACGCGCCGAAATCAACCCGTACACATTTCATAGAAACTCATGAAAAAGTTTCCGATGCAAAAGATTCGGCGGTCGCCCTTGCAAAATACACGGGCGGTGCGGTTGCGGTATCCGGTGAAGAAGATTTTATCGCGGGATATTTTGAGGACAAATTAACTTCGGTTGTATGTCCCGGCGGTTCTTCGATGTTGACAAAATTGACCGGTGCCGGCTGTTCGCTCGGCGGAATAATGGCAGTTTGTGCGGCTGTTTCTTCACCGTTTATTGCGGCACTTTCGGCAACCGTTATTTACAATCGCGCAGCCGAATCTGCGGAAAGAGAGGCATATGCTCCGGCAAGTTTCAAGGTGAAATTTCTTGACGCTCTTTACAAACTTAAGCCGGGCGATATTGCTTACAATTCAACCGACGATTTTAAATTGGACGAATAATGTTTTCCCTCTTTTAAAACGGAGGTTTTCCGAATGAGTATTCGTCAAAATTTTAATCTTTCTGCTTATCTTGTAATCGGGCCGGAAAATACTTCCCGCCCGGTTGATGAAGTTGTTTTCGATGCCGTTCGTGCCGGATTTACTTTTGTTCAAATTCGCTCAAAAGTTGCATCAGCCCGTGAACTTGTCGAAATTTCCCGGAAGAGTGCGGAAAAAATCTTTGAACTCGGCAAAAGTGAGGAAGTTGCCCTTGTAATAAATGACAGGCTTGACATTGTACTTGCCGCCCGCGAATCCGGAATAAAAATTGACGGAATACACGTCGGGCAAAACGATATTCCCGTAAAAGTTTGCCGGAAATATTTGGGAGAAAATTCGATTGTCGGATTGAGTGCGCCGACCTCAAAACTTATCGATTATGTCAAAAATGCGGACGTTTCGGATATTGATTATTTCGGCGCGGCACCTTTACATGAAACTGAAAGCAAAAAAGATTTGGAGCAATCGGCGGACGGAAAAATCATAACCGTCGATTTTGAAAAATTTTCGGAACTTGCCAAAATAAGTCCCATTCCGATTGTAATCGGCGGCGGTGTCAAGTTGAAGGATTTGCCGGAACTTAAAAAGACCGGAGTTGACGGATTTTTCGTAATTTCCGCCGTGACCGATGCCGCAGATACATTTAAGGCGGCAAAGGATTTGGTGAATGAGTGGACGGGGATTGGCGATTAGAGAAATATTACAAACCGCTTGCCCTCCAATTTTTCGGAGATCGTGAATATTATGGCTGACAACACAACGCAAAAAAACATTGACAAAAAAAGAAAAAAAATGCAACGCAGACAAAGAATCAAATTCTTTC
Source organism: uncultured Selenomonadaceae bacterium (assembly GCA_905236255.1). Lineage (GTDB taxonomy): Bacteria > Bacillota > Negativicutes > Selenomonadales > Selenomonadaceae > Quinella. The sequence continues at coordinate 11,545 of CAJOPK010000250.1, forward strand.
GTCTGATTTTTGCGTGTGTTGTTTTGTCACTTTTGGGATCCGCGATTTTGTTTTTGGGAATGGGAGTTTATAAAGTCGGTAATGCGATTTATACGGAATTTTCTTCAATGTACGACGGTTACAACGAAAGGAAAAATGCCCGATCCGGTCCGGTCGATCCTCAATTTGAAGGTTATACAAATATCCTGATTTTGGGTGTTGACGACGGGCAACAGGGCGAACAACAAGCCGATACGATTTTGGTTTTAAGTTTTTCAAACGATACCGGCAAAACCCGCCTGATTTCAATTCCCCGCGATACATGGATAAATTCAAATGCAAATACCGGCAAACTCGGAGCCATGTATTCATGGGGCGGAGCAAATTTAATGGTACGTCAGGTTTCTTCACTTCTGGGAATTTCAATTCATCAATTTGTAATCATTGACATGAAAACTTTTGTCGATTTGATTGATGTTTTGGGCGGCATTGACATTTATGTTGAGGAAAATATGGATTATGAAGATCCGAACTCCGGACTGTCGATTCACATTGAACAGGGTTATCAGCATTTGAACGGTGAAGAATGTCAAAAATATTTGCGTTATCGCGGCGAAAAACTCGGAGATGTCGGCAGAGTTCAAAGACAACAGAAATTTATAAAAGCACTTTACGCGAAAGTTCTGCAACTCGAAACGATTCCGAAACTTCCGGCAATAGCCGATATTTTCCGAAACAGAATGGAAACCAGCGCGGAAATTTTTGATTCGGCGCATTTGGCAAATGTTTTGCGCAGAATGAACAGCGAATCTCCCACAACGACAATGTTGCCGGGATATGAAAATTCGGAAGGCTTATGGATACCGAATTTCCCGGAAATACAGACGCGAATGTCCGAAATTTTCCCGTCACAGGATATTGTTCCGCAGGAAGAGTCCGAATCCGAAGAAGAAAATTAAATCCCCCGTCTTTAAACGACGGGGGATTTTTTATCCGGTTAAGTAACGGAGATTATTTTTTGTGAACGGTTTTTATGTAAAGTTCGCGCAGTTGTTTTTCGTCAACTTCACCGGGCGCGTGGCTCATCGGATCGACCGCGCTCTGTGTTTTCGGGAAAGGAATAACGTCGCGAATTGATTTTCTCTTTGCCATAAGCATGATCAATCTGTCAAGACCGAAAGCAATTCCGCCGTGCGGGGGCGTGCCGTATTCAAAAGCGTCCATCAAAAATCCGAATTTC
>CAJOPK010000251.1 GCA_905236255.1 uncultured Selenomonadaceae bacterium
ACTTTTCGCAATCGGCATCATCGGTTATGCAATCGGTCTTATGGCATAATTCTTTCTTGAAAAATTCTTGACTTCGGTCAAGTCGAAAATAAAACCGGGTTTCGCAAATTTTGCGGAATCCGGTTTTTGTCGGGGGCAGCCCGCTCGGACTCCGACAATTCTCGCAACGGCTACAAAAACAAGCGTGTCAGTACCCGGGATCGCAATTCAATTAAATTGTGTCAAGGAATCATCGGTTCACTTCGTAAGGATGTGCAAAGCTTCTGCGCGAGAACCGGCGAACATCAAAAAAACCGCCGATCGACCGTCGACGGTTCTTCTTTACATCTCATTTCCGGCAAACGCCGAAAAGCAAATTCTTATTTGAAATAACGATCGCGCAAACCTTTGAAACCTTTGCCGTGACGCGCTTCATCCTTTGCCATTTCGTGAACCGTGTCATGGATTGCGTCAAGATTGAGTTGTTTTGCAAGAGCGGCAAGATCTTTTTTGCCTTGACAAGCACCATGCTCGGCGGCAATTCTCGCTTCAAGATTTTCTTTCGTTGAGGCGGAAAGAACCTCTCCCAAAAGTTCGGCAAATTTTGCGGCGTGTTCGGCTTCTTCCAAAGCATAACGACGGAAAGCCTCTCCGATTTCCGGATAACCTTCACGATGTGCCGCACGACTCATCGCAAGGTACATACCGACTTCCGTACATTCTCCGGTGAAATTCTGACGAAGACCTTCGATAATGCGCTCGTCAACACCTTTTGCAACCCCCACAACGTGTTCGTCGGCGAAAACCAATTCGCCTGCCTGTTCTTTAAACTTTTCGGCGGGAGCATTGCAAATCGGGCATTTTTCGGGCGGCGCATCGCCTTCATGAACATAACCGCAAACCGTGCAAACATACTTTGCCATGGTAAACCCTCCATAAAAAAATTCTTTTAACATATACGCTTGCCGGCGATTATATCACAAAATTTTCCGCAAAAAAAGAGTCCCCAAAATTTTTTCAAGCACAAATTTTTAAAAAATATCTTTCGCAACAACGATCGTCTGATCCCTGTTCGGCCCGACCGAAACAATTCCAAGTTTGATTTTTGTAACTTCAGCCATTCTTTCAAGATATTTTTTTGCATTTTCCGGCAAATCTTCATAGCGGCGAATTTTGCTTATGTCGGTTTTCCAGCCGGCAAAAGTTTCGTAAACCGGTTTGACTTTTGCCAAAGTCTTTAAACACGCCGGAATTTCGTCCAAAATTTCGCCGTCAACTTCATAAGCCGTACACATTTTTATTTCGTCGAAGTCGTCCAATATATCAAGCCGGGTAACCGCCATGTAATCCGTTCCGGAAAGTTCGCCGGAATATTTTACGACACACGCATCAAGCCAGCCGGTTCTGCGCGGACGACCGGTAACGGTTCCGAATTCATGACCGGCATTTCTCAATTTGTCACCGATCTCGTTAAGCTGTTCCGTCGGAAAAGGGCCTTCACCGACACGGGTACAATAAGCCTTGACCACGCCGAAAACCTTGCCGATTTTTTTCGGAGCAACACCGGCACCGACACAAACGCCGCCGGAGATGGGATGACTTGCCGTAACATAAGGGTAAGTCCCGTAATCAATGTCAAGCATTGTCGCCTGCGCGCCTTCAAACAAAACTTTTTTGCCGGCATCAATTTCACGATTCAACAACGCTATCGTGTCGCAGACGTAAGGACGAAGGCGCTCCGCATAACCTTCATATTCCTTCAAAATTTCTTCATAATCCAAAGGCGCATGATTGTAGACTTTTTCCAAAATCGGATTTTTAATTTCAAGGGCGATTTTCAATTTTTCGGCAAATACGTCCTTTTCAATCAAATCACAAACCCGAATACCGATTCGGTCGTCTTTGTCCATGTAACAAGGACCTATTCCGCGCTTGGTTGTTCCAATTTTTCCCTTGCCGCGATTCGTTTCGTTGAGTTCGTCAATAATTTTGTGATACGGCATAACGACGTGCGCCCGGTTTGAAAGTCTGATTCCGGAAACGTCAATACCGCGCTTTTCCATTGCGTCCATTTCCTGCAGCATGACTTCCGGATCGACGACAACCCCGTTTCCGATAACGCAAAGAGTATTTTTGTACAAAATTCCGGAAGGCAACAGACGCAATTTATATTCTTCGTCGTTGACGGCAACCGTATGACCGGCATTACTGCCGCCCTGAAAACGGACGACTATATCGGCTTGTCCGGCAAGATAATCGACGATCTTGCCTTTACCTTCGTCGCCCCATTGTGATCCGCTTATTACAACGGTTGACATTTTTACAGCTCCCTTCAAGATGGACAGATGGACAGATTTTTCCGACCACCGACTGACGACAACTAATCACCAACATTCAAAGTGGCAAAATAATCTTCCAAAGTTTCGGCGCGTCGAATCATTTCGACTTCTCCGTCCTCATGAAGGAGAAGTTCCGCGCTCCGCAATTTTCCGTTATAATTAAATCCCATGGCATGACCGTGCGCGCCGGTATCGTGTATGATAACAATATCACCGATGTCGATTTTCGGCAAGCGTCTGTCAATAGCAAATTTGTCGTTGTTCTCGCAAAGTGAACCGGTAACATCATAAAGATAATTGCAAGCGGCTTTTTCTTTGCCTACAACCGTAATGTGATGATATGCTCCGTAAAGTGCCGGACGCATGAGATCCGCCATACAGGAATCAAGACCGATATAATTTTTGTAAGTGTTCTTTTCGTGTAATGCTCTCGAAACAAGCCAACCGGCATTTCCGGTCATAGCCCGACCGCTTTCGGTTGCAATTCTTATATTTTCCATGCCCGCCGGAATTAAAATTTCGTTGTAAAGATTCCGTACACCTTCACCGACTTTTTTCAAATCTACCGGCATTTCGTCCGGACGGTAAGGAATACCGATGCCGCCGCCCAAATTTATAAACTCAAAAGTTATTCCGAGTTTCTTTTTGATTTCTGCTGCAAGTTCAAACATAATCCGGGCGGTATAAATGAAAGTTTCCGCCTTTCGTTCGTTTGAGGCTATCATCGTATGAAGTCCGAAACGCTTGACCCCCTTATTCAAAGCAAGGGCATAACCGTCAAAAATCTGTTCGCGTGTCAGTCCGTATTTCGCTTCAGCCGGACGACCGATAATGTCGTTACCGTCGTTCATAATGTCAGCCGGATTGTAACGGAATGAAAGACACTCCGGCATACCGGCGTTCTTTTCCAAATATTCGACGTGTGTAATGTCGTCAAGATTGATAATCGCGCCGAGTTCGATCGCCTTTTGAAATTCGGAAGCCGGCGTATCGTTTGAAGTCAGTATAATTTTTTCGCCGGTAACTCCCGCCTTTTCACTGATGAAAAGTTCGGCAAGAGAACTGCAATCGGTACCTGCTCCTTCGTCCGCAAGAATTTTGACTATTTTGGGATTGGGAGTTGCTTTAACGGCAAAATGTTCGCGAAATTCCGGAGCCCAGGAAAAAGCATCTTTCAGCCGGCGGAAATTTTCGCGAATTTTCTTTTCGTCGTAAAAGTGAAAAGGGGTCGGATATGTCTTTATAAGTTTGCGAAGTTTTGCGGCGGAAAGCGGAAAAGTTTTCGGCGTGTAAAAAGTTTCCGCGGTATCTTTTTCCTTTTTCCTCTTCGTTTTTACCTTTTTGGGAGGAAGTTCTTCCGCAGGTTCTTCGTTTTTGAGTTTTTCCGCCTCTTCCGCTTTTTTCAAACCTTCCGCATACGTCCGTGCAAGTTCGTCGCATCTTTCGTTGAATTGGTTGCCTGCATGACCCTTGACCCATTGAAAGGAAACTTTGCGCGTTTCCGTCAATTCGTTGAGGGCAAGCCAAAGATCTTTATTTTTTACCGACTTGCGATCCGAAGTTCTCCAGCCGGTCATTTTCCACTTTTCAAGCCAGCCGTTTGTGAAAGCACCTTTCAAATATGCGCTGTCGGTAATGAGTTCGACAAAATCTCCCCTCTCGGTTTCCCGGAGTGCGGAAAATGCCGCGAAAAGCTCCATCCGGTTGTTGGTCGTATAAATTTCGCCGCCGGTGTACTCCCGAATTTCGCCGGTATCTTTGTTGATTACGATGCATGCCCAGCCGCCGGGTCCGGGATTTCCCAGACATGAGCCGTCGGTATAAATGGTGTATCTGCCCAATG
>CAJOPK010000252.1 GCA_905236255.1 uncultured Selenomonadaceae bacterium
ATCCGAAAAATCCGAAAGATCCGAATCGCGATCGTTTTGTTTTGTCGAAAGGTCATTGTGCGCCCGGACTTTATGCGACGCTTGCAAACAGAGGATTTTTCCCGGTCAAAGACCTTTTGACGCTTCGTCACATCGGCTCCTATCTTCAGGGTCATCCGAATATGAACATGACTCCCGGCGTTGATATGTCAACCGGTTCTCTCGGTCAGGGAATTTCCACCGCTGCAGGTATGGCAAAAGCCGCAAAATATTTGAAAAGCGACGTTAAAGTTTATACCCTTCTCGGTGACGGCGAACTTGCCGAAGGTCAAGTCTGGGAAGCGACAATGTTCTCCGCCCATTACAAATTGGACAACCTCTGCATTACCGTCGACGTAAACGGACTTCAGATTGACGGCGCGACAAAAGACGTAATGAATACCGAACCGCTCGACAAAAAATTTGAGGCTTTCGGTTGCAACGTAATCAAAATTGACGGACAAAATTTTGACGATCTCGAAAAAGCCTTCAAATTTTTCCATGACAATCAAGGCTCCGGAAAACCGACCGTAATTCTGATGAAAACCACAAAAGGCAAGGGCGTTTCCTACATGGAAAATCAGGCGGGCTGGCACGGCAAAGCTCCGAATGATGCCGAACTTGAACAAGCTTTGAAAGAACTTGAAGATGCGCGCCAAAAAATTCAGGCGGCTTGATTTTAAAATTTCCGGAGGAGTGAAAATATAATGGCAGACGTTAAAAAAATTGCGACTCGCGACAGCTACGGTAACGCGCTTGTCGAACTCGGCAAAAAAACGGATAAAGTCGTCGTTTTGGACGCAGACCTCGCCGGTGCAACAAAAACCGGCACCTTCAAAAAAGCATTTCCGGACAGATTTTTTGATTGCGGTATCGCCGAATGTAATTTGATCGGCACTGCCGCCGGTATGTCCACGATGGGACTTGTTCCCTTTGCTTCAACCTTTGCAATGTTTGCGGCGGGTCGTGCATTTGAGCAGGTAAGAAACACAATCGGCTATCCGCATTTGAATGTAAAAGTTTGCGCAACTCACGGCGGAATTTCGGTCGGTGAAGACGGTGCATCTCATCAGTGCTGTGAAGATTTTGCGCTTATGCGCACAATTCCGGGCATGACGGTTATGTGTCCTTCCGACGACGTTGAAGCGCGCAAAATGGTCGAAGCGGCTTACGAAATGCAGGGACCGGTTTATATTCGTTTCGGACGTGCGGCAACTCCGGTTTATCATGACGAAAATTTCAAATTTGAGATCGGCAAGGGTGAAGTCGTAAAAGATTACGGCACCGACGTTGCGATTATTGCAAACGGAATTTTGGTTCCGGAGGCAATTCAGGCGGCGGAAGATTTGAAAGCCGAAGGCATCAACGCCCGCGTTATCAACATGGCAACGATTAAACCGATTGACAAGGAATTGGTATTGAAAGCGGCAAAAGATTGCGGTAAAATCGTCACCGTCGAAGAACACAATATTTACGGCGGATTGGGTGAAGCGGTCTGCGGCGTTTTGGCGGAAGAATATCCGGTTCCCGTTCGTCGTGTCGGTGTCATGGACGAATTCGGTCATTCCGGTCCGGCGGCGCAACTTTTGAAAGATATGGGACTTTGCGCCGATACAATCGTCAAGAAAGCTAAAGAACTCGTCAAATAAAATTTGTTCGTTCATTGTTCGGGATTGGGGAAGTTTTTCGACTCCTCAATCCTTTTTTCAAAGGAGGGTGTTTTTATGAAAATTACAATCGGCAGCGATCACGGCGCGGTTGAATTGAAGGAAGAAGTCAAAATGGTTTTGAAGGAATTTCCCGATATTGAAGTAACCGACGTGGGGACTTTCGGAACGGATTCGGTGGATTATCCGGATATTGCGGAAAAAGTCTGCGGCGACGTTGTGAGCGGCAAGGCGGATCGCGGTATCGTTCTTTGCGGTACGGGCATCGGAATTTCCATAGCGTCAAACAAAATTCACGGCATCCGTTGCGCACTTTGCGGAGATGTTTATTCGGCGCGCATGAGCCGCGAACATAACGACGCAAATGTTTTGGCTATGGGCGGCAGAGTTACCGGATTCGGGCCGGCGGCAGAAATTGTCAGAGTTTGGGTAACAACCGAATTTACCGGCGGTCGTCATGCCCGGCGCGTAGGCAAAATTATGGCATTGGAAAAATAAAATTCCCGACGATTGAAAAACTTTCACAAAAAAATGTTCCGAAAAGTCGATTCAACTTCGGAACATTTTTTTACGGGCAGGGAATTGTTGAAGCGCGTCGAAATACGGCGGCTATGAAACAGGTTATTTGTGCCTTCGGGCAAAATTACAAAATTTTCCTTGCGGTTGCGGCAATTTTGGCGGTGCAACTTTTCGGCGCGGGCAAATTGCATTTGTGCGGAGCAATTTTAATCGGCGCAATTTTGACGCTGTTTTGGTTTTTGTCAACGGCGGCAAGATTGGAAACGATAATCGGCATGAGTGTCGAGCGCGCAAAGAGAATAATGCTGATCGGATTGCTTTTCCGGCTGGGAATGGTCTTTGCGGTTTTGGGAGTTGCCGTGCATATTTCCGACGAACTTTTCATAGCGTCGGCAAGTTGTTTCGGAACTTTCTACCTGACCGCGCTGGTGATTTTGGCTCGATACGGAAGGAGGTGAGGTTTATGCACGAAATCGGTGTTCGCGAGACAATCCAATTTTTGGGGCTGACCTTCAACTGGGAAACCCTGAAAATGACGTGGCTTGTTATGGGTATAGTAATTTTAATTTCAATCCTTGCGACGCGAAATTTGAAGGCGGTTCCCACCGGCTGGCAGAATTTTGTCGAAATAATCGTGACTTGGTTGCACGGACAAATTGACGGAATGATGGGCAAGCGCGGCAGACTTTTGGCACCGTTCATAGTTTCGCTGTTTATGTTTTTGTTGACGAGCAATTTAATCGGCTTGATTCCGACTTTTGCATCGCCGACAAACGATTTGAATACGACTTTGGGACTTGCGCTGTTGGTTGTATGTATGGTTCATGTTTTGGGACTGTATTTCAAAAAAGGTCATTACATTGCACACTTTTTCCAACCGTTCGCGCCTTTCGTCGTAATCAATATGATTGAAGAAATTGCAAAACCGATAACGCTTGCTTTCCGTCTTTTCGGTAACATTCTCGCGGGCGAAATTTTGATTATCGTTTTGCTTCGTCTGACGGAAAATCCTTTCTGGATGACGATCCCGAGCGTTGCGTGGCTGGGATTCAGTATTTTTATCAGTTGCGTACACGCGGTAATTTTCACAATGCTCAGCATGGCTTATTTGGGTAATGCTATCAAAGAAAGTCATTGACTTGAGTCAAATTTGATTAAAGGCATTTTTTTATTTTTAAGGAGGATTTTAAACTTATGGAACAGGCAATTATGGTAGCGGCGGCTCTTATCGGAGCAGGTATTACAATGGGACTCGCGGCAATCGGCGCGGGCATCGGCGACGGTCTCGTAACCAGCAAATTTATCGACGGCATTACACGTCAACCTGAAGCACAGGGTACTCTTTTCACCAATACTCTTATCTCCGTCGGTTTGATTGAAGCTATGGCAATTATCGCCGCCGTTGTTGCGCTCATCATGCTCTATGCAAACCCGCTTATCGGA
>CAJOPK010000253.1 GCA_905236255.1 uncultured Selenomonadaceae bacterium
AAATCGGCGTTTATTTATTCGGATCGCCGGAAAATTTGTGAAACGCCCGTGTTTCATCCGGAATTTTTTTGCCCGAAACCGGTCGTAAACTTATTTTTCATCCGGAAAAAATTTGGGGTGAAATCAAAGCAGATTTTTTATCGCATCGTCTATTTTGTGAGCAACGTAAACATTATTCATCACATACAAATGAATACCGTCCGCATCGCGGGCAAGAAGATCGGCAATTTGTTCCGACGCATAAATTATTCCGGCATCTTTCAGAGCATCGGGATTATCTCCGTACTTATCCAAAATTTTGCGGAATTTGACCGGCAGACTTGCGCCGCAAATATTGACCATTTTTTCAATTTGCTTTTTGTTGGTGACCGGCATAATTCCCGCTTCGACCGGAACATTTATCCCGGCGCGGCGGATTTTTTCGATAAAGTAGAAGAAAAAGTTGTTGTCGAAAAAAAGCTGTGAAATAAGACCGTCAACGCCGGCATCAACCTTTTGTTTCAAAAAATTTATGTCCTCGTCAAAATCGTTTGATTCGGTATGACCTTCCGGATAGCAGGCGGCGTAAATTTTGAATTTGTCGCCGGTTTCCCTGCGAATGAATGAAATCAAATCGACGGCATGGATAAATTCTTTTTTCGGCTCAATTCCCGGAACCTTGTCACCGCGCAAAGCCAAAATCGAATCAATTCCGCGCTTGTCCAATTCCTTCAACATTTCGGAAACGTCATTTTTTGAAAGATTTATGCAGGGCATGTGAGCGACGGCTTTCCGATGATATTTGTTTTGAATTGCGTCCGCAACTTCAATCATGCGCCCGCCGGCATTTGCACTGCTGCCGCCGGCTCCGCAGGTCACGCTGATAAAATCCGGTTTTATGTCGGAAAGTTCTTCCAGAGTTTTGTAAATCACTTCGACCGGCATGGTCTGTTTGGGAGGAAAAACTTCAAAAGAAAATTTTGCTTTCAAATTTCAACATCTCCTTTGCACTTGCGGAAAAACAAAAACCCCGTCGGCAGAAGGGAATCCGCTTTCGGAGTTTTGTCGTTTCATTTTTGAGGACGCAAACCGTCCGAAATTTTTAATTAAAATACTCGTAAGCACGGGCGGCAACCTGTTGTTGAGCGTTGATTGAAATATCATTCATCTCATGAAAGCCGCTCGAACTCATATTGGTTTCATTGCCGGCATTGGAAACTTCGACGAACTCATCATCTTTTTCCATAATTTCAGCCATTACGCTGACCGATTCGGAAATTATTTCATCGTTGTTCTGACTGAATTCGCTTGTTCCGATATTTGTCTCGACTCCGCCTTTTGCAAGGTGGGGAAGACTTTCATACATTTTTGTCGCGGTAACCGCACTGCCCGTTTCTCCGATTTGAACATTCGCCTGTCTGAAGGACAAAGTCAAACCGCCGTCCAACGCCGCACCGGAACCTATTCCCTGAATCGCCATAAAAATCCCTCGCTTCCTTGAAAAACCGTTATCCCGCCGGACGCGAAAACTCGCACCGATTCAATTCGATTTAAGCAGATTATACAAAGCGGACGCGCTCTTGTCAAATTTTTCAATCAAAATCCACAAAGTCAACCAAAAGTTCCCTGCCGCTTTTTAAAATCAAAATTCCGTCACATTCCGGACAAAAAAAATTATACCTCTCGACGGCAAAACTTTTGCCGCATTTGTTGCAGACGGCTTCGATCGGTATTCGATTTATTTTCAACGTCGCATTTTCGGCAATCGTATCTTTTTTGAAAACGTCAAAGCTTAAATTCAAAGATTCGACCTCAACGCCTGCCATATCCCCGATTTTCAATCCGATTTCAAGAATTTTTTTTGCGCCGTGTTTTTTTGCGGTATCAAGCGCAATACTTAAAATACTTTCGGCAAGTGCCGCTTCATGCATAATTTTTCCCCCGAATCAGACAAGCATTGCCAAAACGCTCTGCGCAACCTCCAAAAGGGGCTCGGCAAGCCCTGCGATCATTGATGCGACGCTGAATCCGCGCGCAATATTTTCGGAAGCGACCATCGGAATTGAAACGACCGGTTTTCCGTCGTACCGAACGACGGCCTCACCGATGACATTTCCGGTTTTTATCTCGGCTTGAACGACGTTCGGCAATTTGTAAGAAACTTTTATTTTCTTTTCGTCCTCGCCTTCGATCAGCGGAAAATTTAAATCACTTTCCGGATTTACCTGCAAAGTACCCTTGACTCCGTTCCGAACGAATACGACTTTTTCGGCGCGGGCTTTGTCGATTTTGCGGACGGGCTTGACGACGGAAAAACCGTAGTCCAAAAGTTTTGCCGCATCTTGAAAGCGAATTTCGGCATTTTCGGAGTGCATGACGACGGCAATAAGTTCAAGGTTGTTTCTCTTTGCCGCCGCCGCCAGACAACCGCCGGCAGCCCGCGTAAATCCGGTTTTTATCCCGGTTGCATCGGCGTAAGTTTCAAGCAATTTGTTTGTGTTGGTGACTTCCTGAATTTTGTTTTCCGGATATTGCCAATGTACCGTTGTCTTGTAAGTTGAAACTATTTCGCGAAAATCTTTGTTTTGCATACAGTAAGCGGCAATTTTTGCCATATCCCGCGCCGTCGAATAGTGATCCGGATTCGGCAAGCCGTTCGGATTTGCGAAGCTTGAATTTTGACAGCCTATTTCTTCGGCTTTTTTGTTCATCATCACCGAAAAGCGCGGGATATTGCCGGCGATCGCTTGAGCAACCGCAACGGAGCCGCCGTTATCGGATACAAGCATCAGCCCGGTCAAAAGTTCTTTTGCGGAAAATATATCGCCCGGCACAAGTGCCAAAGAAGGCGATTCGGTTTCCGCCGCAGTCGGGGTTATCAAAATTTCGCTGTTCGGAGAAAGATTTTCCAATCCCAAAATACAGGTCAACATTTTTGTCATGCTTGCCGGCGGTCGTTTTTCGTCCGCATTTTTCTCGTAAATAACTCTGCCGGTTCTCGCTTCAACCAAAATTGCCGATTCCGCCGTTATTTCCGGCGCGGGCGTTGCGGCAAAACTTTTCGCCGCAAAAACAAATACAACTGCCGTGATGTAAAATATTTTTAAAAGCCTTTTCACTTCCGTAACCTCGCAAAATTTATTTTAAGACGGACACTTTGTATTATACCGGAAATTTTCATTTTGGGGAGATTTTCAAAAATTTTTTTGCAGGTGAATTTTGACCGGCATTGAAAATTCAATCGAAAAAATTTTTTGAAGGGCGGGAAAACGGAAATTGACCGGATACGAAAACTTTGAAGAACGGAAGGGAATTTTAAAATTTGCGGCACCGAATTTTTCCGCCGATGCAACAGTTTTGTTGATTGAGTCT
>CAJOPK010000254.1 GCA_905236255.1 uncultured Selenomonadaceae bacterium
GTGTAATCGGGAATAACCAAGTCGATGCCGAGCATATCATTTTCCGGGAACATCAACCCGGCATCAATCAAAATCATTTCTTCGCCCCAGCGCACGACGGTCATATTTTTTCCGATTTCCCCGAGTCCGCCGAGCGGTATTATTTGCAATTTGTTGTCACGATAATTGTATCTCAAAATCGTTTTCCCTCCCGTGTTTTTTCCAAAAGCACTGCCCCCTTAAAAAGTTTTTCACGTTCTCAAAAAAAATTTGTTTTATTTCCGTCCGATCAAAACAACTTCGTGTATTCTAACACGCAAAAAAATCAAATGCAACAATAAGCAGGCAATCAAATTCAAAAAATTTTGGAATAGCAAATGCCGTCGCAACTTCCTCAAATCTGCACCGGCAACTTTCTTTGAGCCGTCCGATGTTTAATTCCGAATTTACGGACAAGCGGCGCCGCCCCGGACGGGCGGCAGGTCGCGACATATGGAGGCATTTTCTTTTGGGTTTATCATTGGAATCTCCCGCTTTATGAAACCGCCCGTGTAAAAAAAGTTGCAAAACGTTGCAAAAAAGTTAATGTTTCACTATAATACAAGAAAATCAAGGAGGCGGGAAATACGATGTTGCGTGAAAGAAGGATTGAACTTTCGCTTACGCAAAGAGAAGTAAAACCGGAGCATAAAGGATTCTCTGCGTATTTCAAACTCTGCAAATTGCACCCTACGGCAACAACGGCGATTGACGAATACAAAAATTCATTTCCTGCGTGACAAATGAACGGCACAAAGTAATTTTCGACCTGCTTTTCCATTCCGGAATGAGGATCGGTGAATTGCTTGCCCTTGACGCGGGAAATTTTGATTTTGAGAAAAACTTGATATAAATGACAAAAATTGCCCGACAATAACGTTAAATATTTACTCGCATTTTTTTACAAAGGCAGCGGAATGCAAATTCTTAATTTGGTCAATCTTTGGTCAAGGCAGGTCAGCAACTAATTGAAAGTCGGTGTAGGTATGAGGATTTTAAGAAAAAACTTATTTTCGCGTTTAAAAAAAGATATACGCGTTGTATTTGAACGCGATCCCGCCGCAAAAAGTGTTTTGGAAGTTGTTTTTTGTTATTCCGGACTTCATGCAATTTGGATGCACAGAATTTCACACGCGCTTTTCAAAAAAGGCTGGATTGTTGCCGCCCGGATGGTTTCAAATTTTTGCCGCTTTTTGACCGGAATAGAAATTCATCCCGGCGCGACGATAGGTGACGGACTTTTCATAGATCACGGCACCGGAATTGTCATCGGCGAAACTGCGGAACTGGGGAAAAACGTCACGCTTTATCAGGGAGTGACTTTGGGGGGAACCGGCAAGGAAAAAGGCAAACGTCACCCGACAATCGGCAACAATGTTGTCATTGCCACCGGCGCAAAAGTTTTGGGCTCCTTCAAAGTCGGGGATCATGCAAAAATCGGAGCGGGGTCGGTTGTTTTAAAGGAAGTGCCGCCTTATGCGACGGTCGTCGGTATTCCCGGTCGCGTGGTGGTTTTGCACGGTACGAGAGTTCACAATGAAGAGGAATTTCGTCAGGCCCTGCTTAATATTTGCAAGTCGCAAGGTTACGACGTAAACAATCCGAATACAAGATCGGAAATTTTTGAAGAAATTGACGTTGACTTGGATCATGACATTTTGCCGGATCCCGAAAAAGAGATGCTTGAAGTTTTTTCCCGACAAATTCAGCGACTTGAAAACAAAGTCGCCGAATTGGAAAGGGAATTGGAAACAACAAGGGCGGAAATTTCCGCCGAATCGGAGAGAACTTCCGCCCTTGAAATTTCAATGGTTGACAAAAAAGTTAATCTTACCAAGGCAAAGGAGTCATCGGAGTGACCACGCCGAATTTATATCCCCAATCTTTGAAAAGATGAATAATCTCCGGCAGAGCCTTCGCGGTTTCATCTTTTCCGCCGGTAGAGTGCATCAAAACGATTACGCTGCGCGGCGGATTTTTTCCGAGCTGATTTAAGACGTGATTTACTTGAGTCGAGGCGTTGGGGCGTTCGCGTGTGGCATCTTCCGTGCTGACATTCCAACCGTGTTCGGCGTATCCCATAGCCTTGACCATCGGCCAATAATTTTCGGTGAACATTCCGGCACTTCCGCCCGGCGCACGAATTATAAGCGGACGAACTCCGATAAGTTTCAGCAATATATCGTCGGTCGTGTACATTTGAACGATAAAATTCCAAGGCGCGGAATAAAGATCGTTGTAATCGTGATTGTAACTGTGATTTCCGATCGCGTGTCCTTCATTGAAAATTCTCTTCAACACGTCCGGATTTTTTTGCACCATGTAACCGAGTACATAAAAAGTCGCCGGGACTTGTTCTTCTCTCAAAATGTCCAAAATTTTCGGAGTGATTTTGTCGTCCGGCCCGTCGTCAAAAGTCAGATAAACCAAAGGCACTTCGTCATAAGGTTTCAAGTCCGGCAAAACCATCGGAAGATTTTCCTTCTGACGTTCCCAAAGTCCGTAAGCATCATAAACCGGCTTGTTAAATTCCGTGAGTTGCAAATTTGAAAAATCTTTCGCTGCCGTCACAAATTTATCGGATTGCGGTATTTCCTTTTCAACTTTCTTTTCGACAACTTCCTCCGGCGCGACTTCTTCGGCTCCGGCATTTTGCCCGGAATCGTTTGAACAACCGGCAAACAAAATCGTTGTTGCCAAGATTAAGGACAGAAAAATTTTTATCATGATTTGAACTGCATCTCCCCAAAAAAATTTACGGCTTGAATTCCGGCAAGCCGCGTTAATATACTTCAAATATGAATTTTTATCAAGCAAAAAATTTTCAAAATTTTTTCAGAGAAAAGCCGGATGCAAAAAAATTTCCGGCAAGTCTCGAAAAATTTGTGACAATTTTCGACAAAACTTATTTGACAATCTTCTTTGCCCCGACAAATCTGGGACTCCAATAACCGCTTTTTACGTCGTCAATCGCAACTCCCCTGCTTGATGATGCGTGTAAAAATTTTCCGCTGCCGACATAAATTCCGCAATGCGAAACTCCCGCCGTGTAAGTCGTAAAAAAGACCAAGTCGCCGGGATCAAGTTGAGAAACTTTTGCCTTCTCGCCGAGCTTATATTGGTCGTCGGCAAGGCGGGGAATCACAAGCCCGTGTTTTTGAAAAACATACTGCAGAAGTCCCGAACAATCAAAACCGGAAGGAGTCGTGCCGCCGAAAACATAGGGCGTACCCATGTACTTTTTCGCCGTCGAAATTATCGACGTTGCCTGTTTCGGGCTGATGAAAGTTTTTCCGTAAGAAACGAGTGTCCCGCTTTTCAAATTGTCGGTTTTTGCAACCGGCAATTCGCGCCCTTTTATGTTTTTGATTTTCTTCAAAGCGCGCCACGTCGAATTGGTGACGACACCGGTAACTCTCATCTTTTGATCGTGCTGGAAAGACGCGACCGCCTTTTCCGTTTCCGGTCCGAAAACTCCGTCAAATTCGGTTATGCTGTATCCTATCTTGTAAAGTTTTTTTTGTAAAGTCAAAACATCATCGCCGGTGGCATTTCTTGCAAGTTTTGGTGAGGCAAGAGCCGCCGAATTTATAAAAAGTATCAATAATGCCGTTATAAAAATTTTTAATTTCATCATCGACGCTCCTTTTCTTCAAACAAATTTAAACGAAAATTTTTGTCCGGGCTTTATGTACCCGGTCATAAAAATCTCTTCCGGCAAAATCCGGGCAATTACGTTTACCCTTTCGTCCGCCGGCAAAACATCATCGACAATCTGAATTTCTCCGGCATATCTTCCAAAATTTGCATTGTCGATCGTAATGTCACCGAAATTTCTTTCAATCGGCGAATTGTCCGGCAAAATCGTCCCGCCGGTCATCTTTAAAAATTTTCTTCCCTCAATCGCACGAATTACCGATTTTGAAATATCCGGGCGGCGTGTGAAAGTATTGCTCAAAATATCGACTGTTATTGTGTCGTCGGTCAAAAGTTTTGCGGAAATCACAACTTCGTCGTTTTTGACCTCCGAAACTTTTTCCAATTCCTCATCGGTCGGCAAGCCGTCGCCGATTATCACAAAATCCGCTCCGAGTGCCGCCGAAAATCTTGCCGCAAGATCCGCCGAAAAATTTCTGCAATCTTCCAAAGTGGGAAGTCCTTCACAAAGCGGAGGTCTTTTTCTGCCGGATTGACTTGGTACAAATGCGCCGACTTCCATGCCGAAATCGTGAAGAAGTTTGTTTTGTTCCGCGAAAAAATACGAGTCAAGTCCGGTGAAAACGTGCGGATAAAAATTGTGCAGAGCGGAAATGTTTTCAAAATTCGCTCCGAAATTTGAAATCTCTTCGAGAAAATTTTTTGTGACCGTCGAGGCATTGAGTTGAATTTTTCTTTCGTTGCTCAAATTTGCAATTTGCTCCGGAGTAAAACCGTCGTCAAGTCGGAGCGTCAAGCCTTCAAATTCAAAGTTTGAAACATTTTCGGCATTTACGTCCAAAATAATTTCAAAATTTTTTTCAACCGCGTTAATCAAAATATTCGTGAAATCCTCAAAAAATTTTTCGGACTTTGTCGCCTCCGGAATTTGTGCGGAAGTGAAAATTATTTCGTAACCTTCATTTGCCGCCTTTTCGATAAGTGAAATATTTTCTTCCGGACTCACATTTAACCCGGCATAAACCGAAATTCCGTGTCGCACGGCATCACCCCCGCAAAATTTTGTTCAACGCATTAAAAAATTTATTGAATCTTTGGCACTTCCGCCGCAAATTTTCAAAGCAAGTTCCGCACGGTTTTCGTCGCAACCGGTTGCGGCAATTACAATTCTTTTGGCACGGTCGCGCAATTTTTCGTTTGTCGCTTGCACATCAACCATCAAATTGCCGTAAACTTTGCCGATTTTAATCATTGCGCCGGTCGTAAGCATATTTAAAACCATTTTTGTCGCCGTCCCGGCCTTCATTCTGGTGGAACCCGTAACCGCTTCCGCGCCCGTTACCGGAGTTATCGCAATATCCGAAATTTTCGCAAGTGTCGAATCTTCAACGCAGGAAATTCCGATTGTCTTTGCACCGATTTTTTTTGCATATTCGATCCCGCCGATAACGTAGGGAGTTCTGCCGGATGCCGCAATTCCCGCCAAAACGTCCGCCGCACCAAAATTTTTCTCGACAAGATTTTTTTCGGCAAGTTCAAAATCGTCCTCCGCCCCTTCAACGGCGGTCGTCAAAGCAATATTCCCTCCGGCAATAATTCCTTGAACAAGTTCCGGACTTACCCCGAAAGTCGGAGGGCATTCCGACGCATCCAAAACTCCCAGCCTTCCGGAAGTCCCCGCGCCGATATAAAAAAGCCGCCCGCCGCCGGAAATTTTTTCCGCAATCAAATCGACGGCATACGCCACAGCCGGCAAAACTTTTTCCACAGCCGACGCAACTTTTTTGTCCTCCTCATTTATCAGACGAATCATTTCAATCGTCGAACATTTGTCAATATTTGCCGTTGCCGGATTTATTGATTCCGTCGTCAATTTTGAAAAATTTTCAGCCATGACAAAAACCTCTCAAGGTATCCAAATCAAATCGGCAATTTCTTCGTTGCCGTCGGTGGCAAGATGCGCTTTAAATCTTGAAAGCGGTTCGATTATCGGCGCAAGCACAAGACGCATTTTAAATCTCAAAAGAGTGTGGGATTTTCCGCCTTCAACCGATATTCTGTCCAAAATGTAATGTTTCGGCTCTTTATGCGCCAATCCGTAAGCCGAAGTAAATCCGGCACGATAACCGACTTCTTGACACATTGCTTCGGTTTCGACGGTGTATTTGCCGGAAGGGAAGGAAATAAATTTAACCGGCTTTTTCAAATACCATTCAATCGCCTGTTTCGATCCGTAAATTTGATCCCAAAGTTTTTCAATATAGTAAATTTTCGTCAAATCTTTTCCGCTCAAAGTCCGGCTTTCTATGTTCACAAGACCGCCTTCCTGCATTTCCCGCGCCTGATCCCAAGTGATGTAATTCGGATAAAGATTGACGTAATCGGTCACGACAAAAACGGTTGCCTTAAAATTTTCCTTTTGCAAAATCGGCAGAACATTTTTGTAAATGTCGATATATCCGCCGTCAAAAGTCAAAACTACGGGCTTTGCCGGCAGGGGAGTTTTGTTTTCCCAAGCATCAACCAATTCTTCCGGAGTTATGACCGAATAGCCGCCCTCTTTCAAATATTCCATCTGTTCTTCAAATTCTTTTATCGAAATTGCGGAAGAATCCTGTTCCGTGTCATTTACCTGCCGATAAGTCAAAACCGGAACGCCGTCCGCATGTCTTTGAAAAACACGAAATACAAACGCCGCACTTGCAACGATTATTATGAGCAGAAATATCAACAGGCGTTTCATGGCAACCGTCCCCCGCTTAAAAAATTCATTTTCAGTTTTCTTTCATAGTTTTTGCAAATATATATCAAAGAAAGTTTTGTGTCAAGGGAAGTTTTAAAAAGTTTGAAAAATTTATGAAGAAATTTTTTTGCAGGGGAATTGCGGCATTGGAAGAAAAA
>CAJOPK010000255.1 GCA_905236255.1 uncultured Selenomonadaceae bacterium
GCACCGTAATGATCGAAACTTGTTATGGTACCGGTATTTTTAAGCCCGACGGCTTTTATGTTGCTTGAATATGCGGGAAAATATCCTACAATACCGCCGACGTGATATTCTCCGTAAACATTTCCGGCGTTTGTTACATTTTCAAAAGTCGCAACATTGCTGCTGCTGTATCCCAAATCGAGATAGCCTATAATCCCTCCGATTTCGTAATCGTCACTTGAAGGATTGTTCCGAGCAACATTTCCGGAATTGTAAACATTTTTCAAATTGACATTGCCGTTCCAATTTAAATCTCCGATTATTCCGCCGGTTTGAGTATTATTCTTTGTGTAAAGATTAACATCACCGGTATTTGTTGCATCTTCCAAAGTGAAAGTTCCGCCTCCGTAAGAAGATGCATAACCGATCAATCCGCCGTTAAAATGTCCGTAACTTTCTTCAAGGGCAGGTGAAGAATTTACGCCGGTGTTGTTTGAAACATTTTTAATCGTAACATTTCCGTTGCCGTTTACACTGATGTAGCCGATAACTCCGCCCGTGTATTGAGCACCAAAACTGTTTGCATTTTCTATGCCGTACGAATCACTGCCGGAATAAATGTTGTGAACATTTTCCATATTTAAATTTGCACCGGAAAAAAAGCCTGCCGCTCCGCCGGAGTAATATCCGCTGCCGATAATTTTGCCGGTATTTTTTGAATTTTTTATATCGAGAGTATTGCCGTAAAAATAACCGACAATTCCGCTCCCGTAACTTGAAGTTGCAGTTACTGTGGTATGATTTTCAAGATTGCTCATCGATAAACCGCTTACGCCCGCTGCATATCCCAAAATCCCGCCGGGACATGCTCCGGTGACACTGCCGTCAACGGAAATATTTTTAAAATTGAATGTTCCCGTCTCGGATTGGATGCCGTATACCGAGTTCACAGCCGCACCGATATAACCGGAGGCATCTATATTTACGCCGGTCATTCGCAAATTTTTTATCGTCTTTGTATCGTCGCCAAAAAGCGGAGAGGTGGAATAATATGTCAATAATCCGCCCGTTGAACTTGTTAAATTTTTTACGGTGAAATTCAATCCGTTGAAACTGCCGTAAACGGTCGGCGTAACATAATCCGTGCCGGACAAATCAATATCGTTAGCAAGCATGATATTTGTACCCGAAAATATACTCGGACTGCTTAAAAGATAACTCAAATTATCGTTTACATAAGAATTTCCCGTCAAATTTTGCAAATCGCTTGCATCGGCAACAAGCAGATAATCATCAATCGAACCGGCTGAAGAATGATCCAATTTTTTTGCAACGTAATTTAAATTTGTCGCCGAGCCGAGCATATTTTTCGCTCCGACAAATTCGGCAAGAAACGAATCACCGATTCCTTCACTTTTTATATTTGCATAAATTGTTTGATAAGCGGTTTCGGCAGCGGTATTGTCGGCATACCAATTCAGGTTGTTGTAATAATAGTAGTAGTATCTCTTCGAGCTGTTATCTTTCTCTTTAACTTTGCCCCTAACAAATTCCGAACTGTCCTTTATCATTTTTTCAACTGCCGCCGTAATGAAAAGTTTTTCCTTTAAATCTTTCGGATCGGACATTTGTGAAATTTTTTCATCGTAAAATGCCTGTGCCGCCGCAACATTTGTTCTGTTGGCATCGGTATCGGTAAATTGATTTTGAGTATACGAATTGTGATCATTTGTACTTTTCTCCTCAAAATCAAATGTTTTGAGAGTTATTTTGTCCAAATTCAAATTTGTTTTGTCGATTTCGCCGGCGGAATATCCGATCTCAACCGGATTGTCCGAATACAAATTTACTTTATCGGCGGCGGGAATATCCGCAACATTTCTGATCTGAATCGTATTGCCTTCGACCGTCAGAGAATTTGCGTTGACTTTTCCCATAAACATTACATCGCCGTCGGCAATATCGTAAGCTCCCAAAATATCGGAACTCTGCAACCCTTGACCGATATTGTCCGCAGTTATCCCGGAATTAAAAACCGTCGTATAATTTGCAATATCGGTGTCAGTCAAAGAACGCGTCGAAGCAAGCAAACTTCCGGCATTTATTACCGAATCTTTTCCGAAAATAATTCCGCTCGGATTAACGATAAAAAGACCTATATTGTTTGCATTTATTGTACCGTAAATTTTTGAAATGTTGTTTGAATCGACATAATTCAAAATGTTTGACATTCCGGAAAACTTTACGATTTCCCCGGCGTCTATCGAAAAATCATTCCACTTTATGCTTGCATTGCCGGAGCCGGTAATATCCATAACGCCGGCGGCGGATTTTATTTCGGAAATATTTACTTCACCGTGATTGCCGGTCGGCAGGGCATTTGCCGGCGCAACAATTCCTGCGGTCAATGCAAATGCAATACCGCCGCCCGTCAAAATTTTTTTAAATGTGCGGTATTGTTTCCGCAAAATACTCCGTTTCATTTTTTTCACCCTCGAAAAACAAGAACCCTTTGGGAAAAATTAAGTCCTTTCAACTCTTTATGTTAAATAGTTAAACAAATTTTAATTTAAATTATTTCGCTTGTTCGACAAATAAAAAAATTTTCCCCTTCAAAGAAAATTAAATTTTGATTAAATTTGTTTAAATCATTCGTCAAAAACGATTACCGGAAAACTTCCCAAAATTTTAAGCATGACACATTTTTTTTCGACGGCCTCAATCGAATTTTTAATCTCTTCGATATTGCCGGAATTTTCAAGATCAAAAAAGAAAATATATTCGCCGAGTTTTGTACGGGCGGGACGCGATTCTATTCGCGTCATGTTTACGTTTCGCGTTGCAAATTCTTCCAAGATCTCACAGAGAGAACCGGCACGACTTCCGTCAAATTGACAGATAATCAAAATCTTTTCGCATTCAAAGTTCCGGCGAAGATTTTTGTCCCGGCGCACGACTTCAAAAAATCTTGTGCTGTTCGCCGAATTGTCCTGAATGTTTTCCGCTCTCATCGCAAGGTTGTAAATTTCGCCTGCGCGCCGGGTACAAATTGCGGCAATTCCTTCCGAAATATCGGAGCCGGCAACAATTTCGGCGGCGCGGGCGGTACTCTGAACCGCGCAAATTTCAGCTTGCGGAAAATTTTTCCGGAGCCAATTTCTGCATTGAGAAATCGGTTGTGCATGCGAATAAATTTTCTTTACTTCGGTCAATTCGACTTCCGGACGTGTCATCAGATTGTTTTTTATCGGGCGGATAACTTCCCGGACAACCGTCAAATCATCGCTCCAAGCCAGAGTATCCAAAGTTATGTTTATCGCGCCTTCCAAAGAATTTTCGACCGGCACAAAACCGGAATCAATCTTGCCGTCCTCGACCGCGTTCAAAACTTCAAAAATTTCCGAAAAGACTTCAAGCCGGGCAGGTTCGTCAAAAGATTCGTTCAGACGAATTGCCGCCTCTTCCGAATGAGTTCCTCTAGGGCCCAAAATGCCGATCGTTTTCATGAAAAAATTTCTCCCTTAATCGTCGAATTTCATATTCATCAATTCCGGAAAAAGATCGCCGATTGATTGAGAAAGTTGTTGCGGCTTGAGCAGACTTATCACCGGTTGCATGACCCGCATAAATTCTTCGTCGTCCTGCATCAAAGTCAAAATCGCCGCAGTATTTGCGGCATCGGCAAGTGCCGTGTGCTGTGTCCCCTCAAATTTTCTGTCCATCGCGCCGATTGCGTGTTTGAGCGCAAGACTTCCGGAAAGTCCGATTCTGTCATCGAAAGCCTTTTGAAGATCGCGCCATTTCGATTCAAGCCCGGCAACGTCATATTCCGGAAATTTATATGAACATTCGCTTTTGAGCTGATTTATATCCGAATTGCTCCAGGAATAAATCAACATATCCGGCGTGCCTATCCAATCCATAAAAATTTTGAAAGACTCGACAAAGCCCGGACTGTCGGCAACTTTTTCTTCCGTTATCCCGGTAAGTTTCGTTATATGTTTTGTTATCGCGCCGTA
>CAJOPK010000256.1 GCA_905236255.1 uncultured Selenomonadaceae bacterium
GCTCCTCAAGAGCAGAGCGCACCTCAAGAACATCTTCCAGATCCGTCTGGGTAATATCCGCCACCACGGCGCCTCTGCGCGGAATGGTAATGACCAGTCCCTCCAGCTCCAGCTTCCGGATCGCCTCCCGGATCGGGGTGCGTGAAACGCCGAGCTGCGTCGCCAGGTGGATCTCCATCAGCCGCTCACCCGGCTGCAGCTGTCCGCTCAGGATCGCTGTCCGAAGCGTCTGAAAGACCACATCCCGCAGGGGCATATAATCATTCATCAGCAACTTGATTTCTTTTGTCATGTCCTTATCTCTTTGTGTGCCGGTCTGAAGGTCATAATTTCGTCGGATGGAATGGATTCAGCCAATATACGGCCCGAAAAATTCCGTCACAAAAATCTGTTTGGCGTCTTCACCCCTGCGCAGTGCATCCGCCGCCTCCCGGGCTGCGGCATGATCTTCGAAAAGTCCGAAAACCGTCGGCCCGCTCCCGCTCATCAAAGCGACTTTCGCACCGGACTCAAGCATTTTTCTTTTGCAATTTTCGATAATCGGATATTTGCCGGCGGCGTAAGGTTCCATGACGTTTGAAAATTTTTTGAAAGCCTCATCGTAATTTCCGGAATTTAAAAGATTTATTATTTCGCCGGTCGGCGGGTGAAATTTGGCGGGATTTTCGTCGTAAGCCTTGTACGCGCGGGCGGTCGAAATTTCTCCGTGCGGTTTTGCCAAGATAACGCTCATTTTCGGAAAATCCGGCAGGCGGATCAGTTTTTCTCCCCTGCCTTCGGCAAGACAAGTTCCTCCGATTATGCAGAAGGGAATATCGGAGCCGAGTTTCGCGCCGATTTTGCAAAGTTTTTCTTTGTCAAAATTTAAATCAAAAAGTTTGTTTATTCCGACGATAACGGCAGCCGCATCGGTTGACCCTCCGGCAAGTCCCGCCGCCGCCGGAATTTTTTTCTTCAAATTTATTGCAACGCCGAAATTTTTTCCGGCGGCTTTTTGCATGGCAATCGCCGCCCGGTAAGCCAAATTTGTTTCGTCAACGGGAACGTTTTCGCCGCCCGAAATTTCGCCGGCATCCATCTCAAATTTTATTCCTTCCGAAATTTCCGCAAGTTCGACCGTATCGGCAAGCGCGATCGACTGCATGATCATCGAAACTTCATGAAATCCGTCCGGTCTTGTCCCGGTAATGTCCAAAGTCAAATTTATTTTTGCTCTGCCGTATTCGATAATCATTTTTCGCCCTCCGGGAAATTTTTTATTTGACATTGACAACTTTGCATCGTCAAAAGTGCCGCGATATGTTTTTCCCGAGTTACCCCCGCGCAACATTCCGCATCAATCGTTATCAAAGTTTCCGGATAAAATGCCTTGACCAAAAGCGCATTTGATACGACACAAATATCGGTGCAAAGTCCGACAAATTCAATTTCTTCGTAAGGTTTTAAAAGCGCCGGAAGGCGGGTCGCGCCGAAAGTTTTTTTCTCAACGACATCTTTTGCTTTTTTTACAAACTCGCCCAACTCCGGAACGATTTTCCAACCGTCGGTATTTTTTATGCAGTGTTCGACCGGCAAAAGTCTTCCCTCTTGAGTTTCAAGATAATTTTCTTTGTGAGTATCGACCGTGAAATAAATATCGGCAGATTTTTCTTCAACGACCTTTTTAAGTTTTTCGACCAGGCGCGGCAACATTTCCCGTGCCTCTTTTGTTCCGAGTGCTCCGTCAACGAAATCGTTTTGAACGTCAACGATCACCAACGCTTTTTTCATCTTCATCACTCCGTTACTTTTAAACTCAAATTTTCCCCGCCGCAAAATTTTTCGTAAATGATTTTATCTTCGTCTTTGAACACGTTGAAAATTATTTTCATATCCCTGCCGGTATTTTTCAACCAATCAAAAGAAGTTTTCACGGCAATTTCTGCGGCCTTGTCATGCGGAAAATGAAATACGCCGGTCGATATGCAACAAAAAGCAATACTTTTCAAATTGTTTTCCGCCGCAAGATTTAAGCAGGAAGTATAACAACGCGCCAAAAGTTTTGAATCCAAATCCGTCGGTTTAAATTCGCCGCGCCCGGAGGCATGAATAATCGGGCCGACGGTATGAATGACAAATTTTGAAGGAAGATTGAAAGCCGGCGTAATTTTTGCGTTGCCGGTAATTTCTTCATGCCCCTGCTCTTTCATAATTTCGGCGCACTTTTCGCGCAGTTGAAGTCCGGCGGCGGAATGAATTACGTTGTCAATGCAGTTGTGACCGGGAATGAAACAGCCGAGAAGCGCGGCATTGGCGGCATTTACGATTGCATCGGCGGCAAGCCGGGTAATGTCGCCCTGCCAAATTGCAAATTGCCCGGATTTTTCCCGGAAAAAACTTTTTTCGGAAAGTGTCGGCAAATCGTCCGGATTTACAATCCCGCGCTCTTTGGTTTCTTCCGTCAAAAGTTCGTCCTGAATTTTTATGAAGTCCTTCCGCAATTTTTGCGGCGGGCGCATATTCATCAAAGCGCGCAAAAGTTGACGTTGTTCAAATTCGTCCGGATTAAATTTTTCCGCATCGGTTTTATACTCCGGCATCTCTTCAAGCAGTATTTTGTTCAGGAATAAAATTTTTTCGAGTCTTGTCATTTTGCGCACCTTACAAAATATATTTTTCGATTCCGAAAGCAACCCCGTCCTCATGAACGGAAGGCACAACGGCGGTTGCAACTTTTTTTACGTTGTCGCCGGCATTTCCCATCGCAAGCCCGGTTCCTACCGTCCGCAACATTTCAATATCATTCAAGCCGTCGCCGAAAGCAAAGGAATCTTTCAAATCAATCCCGCAATATTTCAAGGCGTGTACAATCCCGCTGCCTTTTGAATTTTTCGTCGAATAGAGTTCAAGGTTTTTGTAGTGGAAGGGATCGCACCAGCCGTCAAGTCCGGGATTTTGCAAAATTTTGTTGTAAATCCGGTCAACTTCCTCCAAATCCTGCCTTTTCGTAATAAATTCCATTTTGAGAGTCGGAACGTCCTCAATCTTAAAATCTCTGACGAACAAATCAAGACTTATGTCAATGACGGTGTAAAAGTTTTCAAATGTCTTGAATTGCGGGCGCAGATAAACATAAGGATGACTTTCCAGAATGTATTCGACATCTTCCGTTTCACACATTTCGCAGATTTTTTGGACGGTCGAAAGGTCCAATTCTTCTTGAAAAATAACCTTGCCGTCAATGACGACAACCGCACCGTTGTTCAGTACAAAACCGTCAAAGCCGAAATCCAAAATTTCCGCATCCAAAAAAGCATACGGTCTGCCGGACGCAATAAAAATTTTGTGACCGGCTTTTTTCAATTCGTGAAGTGCCGAGCGGACTTTTGTGCTTATGTGGGTTATGCCCTTTACAACGTCAATCAATGTACCGTCAATGTCAAAGAAAACAGCTTTACTCATGATTTCCTCCGTTTTTGTAGGTTATGAAGATTCTTACGGCAAGCATGACCATCCATATCCCGAAAACGCCGAGATAAATTTTGTCGTCCAAACTCAAATTTGAATAATCGAGCGTCGAAAATATGAATAAGGCGGCAACAATCAGCAGACAGTCAATTTTACTCAAAGATTGTTTTATGATCTCAAAAAGCACCATTTATTTTAACCTCTCCCGTATTTACAACACATTTTAGATGTGAAAAAAA
>CAJOPK010000257.1 GCA_905236255.1 uncultured Selenomonadaceae bacterium
ATATTTCACTAAAAAATATTTGTTTGCAAAAAAAATTTTTCGATTA
The DNA here is from genome assembly GCA_905236255.1 of uncultured Selenomonadaceae bacterium. Classification (GTDB taxonomy): domain Bacteria; phylum Bacillota; class Negativicutes; order Selenomonadales; family Selenomonadaceae; genus Quinella. Next base: position 47 of record CAJOPK010000257.1, read on the forward strand.
CCAGCCGAGCCTTCTGCCGCGCAAATTTTTTAATCCGGCGACGACAATAAGCAAAGCAAAAATTTCAACCCGCCCGATTATAAGGACAAACATGCAAAAGATTTTTCCGAAAATCGAAAGTTGCAAAAAATTTTCCGCTCCGCAAATTCCCGGCAAATTCCCCACATTGGTAAGGCAGGCGGTTACCATTGCCACCGATTCCGAAAAAGAAGTGTTCGCATCAATACTCAAAATCCCGGCACAAATGAAAAGCGTCACGGCGGAAAGAAAGAAAAATCCCAAAATCCTGCCGATTGTATCCGGAGGCACCGGAATTTTGTTTACCCGTATGGCGGTAAACATTTGCGGGTGCAAAGTCTTTTTTATTTCGGTCTTTGTAAATTTCAGCAAAATCAAAATCCGCATGATTTTCAAGCCGCCGCTTATCGAGCCGATACTGCCGCCGATAATCGCCGTCAAAAAAATCAAAAACCTGTCAAAATCATGTGCCGTTTCAATTTCGGCAAGTGATATTCCGGAAGTACTCATGAAAGAAATTACATGAAAAAGCGCGTATCTGAGAGCTATATTTCCGTCGGTAACAAATCCTTTCATCAAGACGCTGAAAAAAACAAAGCCGGTACAGATAAACATCACCGCCGCAAGAGTTTTGACTTCCGAATCTTTGAAAAACAATTTGACGGCGGCAAGAAATTCTCTTTTCAATTCAATCAAAAAAGCCTTCGGATCATTCGGCAAAATTTCGCGAATTTGAGAGAAAGGCGGGATTATCGAATGAATTGTCCTGAAGTAAAGCAGAAAATTTCCGCAGGCAAGAAACATTGTTGCAGCCGCCGCATATTCGACGTAAAAATTATTTCTTTCCGGGAAAAAATCGCCGCCGCCCGTTGAAATGCAACGCATTGCCATCAAAAGAGAATCCCAAAAATTTAATCCCGCCGCCTTAAAAAGCAAAAATCCCGCTCCCGTCAATCCGGCGTAAATTTTCACCATTCGTCCGGCAAATTCGCGCATTTGCCCGAACATGGGACTGAAATTTTGTCCGCGCCGCAAACTCAATGCAATTCCGAAATTTCCGCCGACTTCCGGCAAAATCGTAACGAGCATTACCAAAAAAATTAAAGACCCGTACCACATCTGCAAACTTTGCCAAATCCGAAAAATATACGGCGCATTTGCCGGAATAAGTGACAATCCGGCGGAAGTGAAATTTGATACCGTTTCCAAAAATGAATTTGTTACCGAAAACCTTCCGCTCAAAATAAAAGGGATTGCTCCGAAAATTGCAACGATCGGATAAATGGTCAAAATTGAAAAAGCCGATTCCGTCACCGGCAATTTTTTTCGGTGATTTCTGCCGAGATACAAGAAAATCATTCCGAAAACAAGCGCAAAAATTCCGGTTATCGAAAACGAAAATATTGCCGGAAGTGAACGCATTTCAAAAACGGCGTAAAAAACCGGCGGAAAAAACATTATGGAAAATGCCGTCAAAACCTGTCCGTAAAAATGAAAAATTATATTCTTGTCCATTATCGTCTAATCGCCGACCCCGAAATATTTCATGGCCTCTTGAGCGTGTCCTCTCAAACAAAACAAAATTGTCCGATCTCCCGGCAAAAGGATTGTATGCCCGTTGGGAATTGCGGCAACTTTGTTTCTGACATACGCACAAACCAAAAAAGATTTCGGAAGTTTCAACTCCATCAATTTTTTTCCGGCAACTTCCGCACCTTCCCGGACGATAACTTCAACCGCCTCAGCTTTTGCCCCTTCCAAAATTGAAACACGGGCACCCCCGCCGCGCCTTACAAATGCGAGAACTTCACCGGCGGAAAGAAGTCTGGCGGAAATTACAACGTCAATACCGACCGTTTCAATTAAATCCGCATATTCCGTGCGATAAATTCTGACGATCGTTTTTTTTGCTCCCAAATGTTTTGCCAGAAGTGCGATCATCAAATTTAACTTGTCGTCCTCCGTCAGACAAACAACCACATCGGCATTTGTCACTCCTTCCCGGACAAGCAGATCCAAATTCGTACCGTCGCCGTAAAGCACGATTCCGTCATCGGGCAAAATTCCGGCAACTTCCCGGCAGACTTCCGGATTTTTTTCGATAATTTTGACGGAAACGCCCAATTCACTCAACATTATCGCAAGTGTTCTGCCGATTCTGCCGGCTCCCACAATCATAACGCGCTCAAGTTTTTTTGAATCCCGGCGAACAAATTTTGAACTGAATTTTTCTATTGCACCGGGAAAGCCGATAAAATAGGCATTGTCGCCCGGCTGAAAAAAATCGTCGCCGTGCGGAATAATCATTTGCCGATCTCTGAAAATCAATCCCGCCAAAACTCCGGTCGGCAATTTCAATTCTTTCAGAGGAATATTTGCAAGTTTGCTGTCCGATTTTATTTTGGCCTCAAACAGTCGAACTTTACCTTCCGCAAAATCATCAACATTCAAGGCGGCGGGAGTCATCAAAATCCGGAAAATTTCATTCGCCGCAATAAGCTCCGGGTTAATCATTAAATCCGTATCGAAATTTTCGCGCAGATAATCGCCGGCCTCCGTAATAAATTGCATATCCCGGACGCGGGCAATCGTATGTTTTATTCCGTGCTTTTTCGCCAAAATGCAAGCTATCAAATTTACTTCGTCAACTTCGGTCACGGCAATAAAAACGTCGGCACCTTCAACTTCCGGATCGTCCATTGTCACCGGACTTGCGCCGTTTGCAACCATTGTCATAACGTCGAGCGTATCTTTTACCGCAGTCAGTTGACTTGCGTCTTTGTCGATAACGACGACCGAATGTTTGTCGCCTGTCAAAAGTTCGGCGATTGTATAACCGAGTTTACCCGCGCCGACAATTACAATTCTCATTTTTCGCCACTCTGCTTCTTCACGCAGTCCTCAAGTTTTGTTTTGTTGTCCGAAATAATTTTGTTGGTAGTATTAACTTCCGCAGCCTTTTGAATTTCTTCCAAAGCCTCCGAATATTTTTTCCGGCGGAACAGGGCAATCGCAATTTCGTTGTGTGCATCGACAAATCTGTCCTCAATTTCAAGGGCGGCGCGAAAATCATTTATCGCATCTTCATAAAGTTTTTTCGCAAGTTTCAAACGCCCGCGATTATAGTAAGCGGAATCCGTCTTTGAATCAATTTGCAAATATTTGTCGTAAGTTTTTATCGCGTCGTCCGGGCGGTTCATCTTTTCAAAAGTAATCGCGGAATTGAAAAGGACTTCCGTCAAATTCGGATTTATTTCCAAAGCCTTTTGAAAATCTTCCTGCGCCTTTCGATAATCCTTCCGCGCAAAATATACAAGTCCGCGTTCGTTGTAAGCCGACGCTTTGTCATCGTCAAAAGAAATTTTAAATTCCGCCGCCTCAAAAGATTCGTCGCTTGCGTCCGGAGTAAGTGCCTGTTGCCAAAGTTGCAAAATTTCATGCCCGTAGCGATTTCCGGGAACAGCCCAAACTCCGTTTAATCCCGTCCAGGTTTTTATCTTGCCGAATATTTGAGGACGAAATTTTTTTATAAGTTCATAGCGCGGATCGACAACTTCAATATTCGGCTTTCTGACGGAAGTATAAGCCAAAAGATGCTGAACGTGTGCACGCGCTCCCATTCTCGGCGTTTCAAAAACTGCGCCGGGCTCTTTGTTGCCGGTTGCTCCCAAGCCGCAATAATTGTTTTGATCCGGCGAAACGTCCCCGCCGTAATTCCAAGTGCCGGTTTCTTTTATCGCCTGACAAATTGCAACGTCTGCCCGTATACCTTCCCGTCCGGCCTCTTCATAATAAATTTGAACAAGTTCTCTGACCGTGCAATTTAATTTCGGATTGGGATTGCGATTGTTTATAAATTTAATCATTTGATCCGCCGTTGCCGTCGGAAGTCCCAAAATTGTTATATTTTCCGGCTTTTCGTTAAGGACGATTAAAGGCGTATCCCTTGCCGGTGATTCCGTCAAAACGGTTGCCTTCAATTTCTTCTTGTCAAATTTAATTTTTTCGCTTTCGGCTGAAGTGCAAGCCGTCAACGAAAATACAAAAATCGCCGTCAATATCAGACAAAAAATCTTTCTCATTTTCAAAATACCCTCTCAAAAATTTGTTTTAACGGACTCTGCAAAAAAATAATCCGCCGAAATTTGTTTTTTCTGCCAACGTCCGAATTCCCCTGCAAAAAATTGAACAGAAAAATTCTGCCGGCAATTTTCTTGCAGGTTAATATTGAATTTGGCAGAAAAGAAAAGTAAATTATTTGCGGAATAATTTCAGCCGATATTGTCAACAAGAATTTTTGAGCGGAGAAAATGGATTACAAAAGTTATTATCTCGAACAGCAGGAACTTTTGAAAGTTGCCTTTGCCGAAATAGGAAAGAAGTCCGAAATTTTACTTTCCGCCGGTCAACTTTTAATGGAAAACGGCGCGGATACAAACAGACTTATTCGCGATATGAAAAGAATTGCGGCGTATATGGGTATCCCGGAAGAAAAATTTCACCTTCACATAATGTATACGACTTTAATGCTTAACATAAGCGACGAAAACCATTCACACACATCTTTCCGAAAATGTATCAAGCACGCAATCGACATGAGGATAATTTATGCCGTCAGCAAATTGACATGGCGGGCGATGCGTGAACATTATACGCTTGACGAATTTGCCGACAATTTGAACGCAATCCGGACGCAGGGAAAATTTTATTCCGATTGGCAAACGGATTTGGCAACCGGAGCGGCTTGCGGAGGAGTTTGCGCGCTTTTCGGCGGTGATTTTGCGGCAATGTTTTACACAATGCTTTCCGCCGTTGTAGGGCGGTTCGTTCACAGACAATGTGCAAAAGCCGGAATAAATTCTTATGTCGGAATTGCCTTCACCGCTTTTGCCGCATCGATCGCCGCATACCTTTTTCATTTTTTGCCGACCGCCACTCCTTGGCATCCCCTTATTGCCTGTACGATCTTTTTGGTGCCGGGAATACCGCTGATAAACGGTCTTAACGATATGCTGAACACTTTTTTGATAAGCGGGGCGTCACGTTTTCTTCATACTTTGATGATAATCGGCGGAATGACTTTCGGAATAATCTTTGCGATAAAACTCTGCGCGGCGGAAGATTTTATTTCCGTCCCGATAATCCCGGACAACAACCATTTACTTTTTGCGATTGCCGCAACGGTCGCCGCCGCAGGTTTTTCGGTTTTGTTCGACCTGCCGCCGCGCCTGCTTTTTGCGGCGAGTATGGGCGGGATTTTGTGTGTTTGCACGCGAAATTTTTTTATATTTAATCTCGGTCTTTCGCCGGAAACGGGAGCTTTTGCCGGTGCAACTTTGGTCAGTGTCATTTCAATAAAAGCCGTTCATTGGCTGCATACCCCGACGCAGGTTCTGATTTTTCCGGCGGTAATTCCGCTTGTTCCGGGCGTTTTGATTTACCGGTTGCTTTTCGCAATAATAAACATTCGCACACTTTCATTTGATCAACTTTTGTCCGCCGTTCAATCCGGAGTCGATGCGGCACTGATAATTTTGGGAATTGCGATCGGCGCGGCAATGCCGGGAATTTTTGCGGAAAGAAAATTTAATCGGCGAAAGTTGGAAGAACAGGAAAAACTTTTGAGCGAAATTTTCACGGCGGACAGCTTTTACACCAAATAAATTTTCGATTGCATTTTCAGCGACCGACAAAAATATTTTCGATTCTCTTTGCAAAGTTCACCGGCGAGAACTCCTCCCCCGCCGCCTTTAAATTCCGGGAATAGATTTTTTCGTTTTCGTCAAAATTATTTATAAAATCCTCCAAAACCTTTGCAAGTCCGTCAAGATCTCCGCTTTCAAAAGTTTCCCCGATTTTAAACATTTGAAAAACTTCCGGATTCATGTCGTTGCTTGCAATTACCGGCTTGCCGAAACCTATTGCGGTAAAAAGCATGCCTCCCCAGTGATATTTGTATCGCGGGGAAGAATACGGCATCAACAGCGCATCGACTTCCGAAATTGCCTTTTGCCATTGTGCGCCGATAAGCCCCTTGTGAATAAATTCCAAGCCGGGAAATTTTTTATATTTTGCGATAATCCTTTCAAATTCTTCCGCATCTTCTTCGTGCATTGTTGATCCCTGCACAATCAATTTGACTTTTCTATTGTATTTGCCGTTCACGAAAACATTAAGCAAATCCTGAAGTTTTTTCTCCCGCCGATACTGTCCGAAAAATCCGACGGTCAAGATTTTGTTTTTGTGTGCCGGCGAAAAATCTTTCAAGTCCCGCCCGGTATAAGTCGGCGGATAAATCGTGTGAACATTAGCCGGCTTTTGTCCGAAAATATCTTTTGCAAAAGTCAAAACCGTCGGCTTGATATTTTTGTAAGGCAGAAGTTTTTCGGATTCCCGGATAAATTTCGGAGCCTCGTCCGGATTTATTCCGTGCAGAACAAAAATCACCGGCACTTCAATTTTTCGCAAGCCGCTGTGATTCAATGCCCGCAAATATCTGTAAGTTGAAGTGGGAATTATCAGCGCGTCAAAATTTTTTTGTTCCGAAAACAGCCTGTGATACCACCGCTGACGATTTATTTCACGTTTTGCCGCCGCAACAATTTTTTTGATTCCCCGCGAATGATCGTAAGTCACCGCGTCCCCGTCAATTTTTGTAACGGGTACGCCGTAATCGAATTGAAATTTAAAATTTTCCGGAACATAGAAAAATACTTCATGACCGAGTGCGCGCAATTCTTCGACAAGTATTCTGTCAAATTCGACCTCATGACCTCCGGGAGTCATTATGTTTTCAAAAATTGCGACTCTCATTTCAAGTCGCCCTCCCCGCAAAAATTTTTTATGTTTTTCGCGATCGTTTCGTCCAATTCGTCCAAAAGTGCAAAACGTCTGCGATAAACCGCTCTTTTTCGTACCGGAATTTCTTCGTCGGATTTTCTCTTTTCGACAATCGGCAGGGAATAAAATCTTTTGTCGTTCGTCGGAATACCGCCGCACTCTTCCCAAAAATCCCCGAAAGAAGTTTTCAATTTTCGGTCACTGCGAATATGATTGTTTGCATAATATCCTTCATTTGTCACTGCGAAAATTTTTTTCAAGCCCAGCGAACGTGCCAAAGATTGTGCGGAATAGAGAATAAGATTTTTCGTCCGGTAAGAGTGGCATTTTTTTGTTATTGTCTTTACCAATTCTTTTGCGTCTTCGACATTCGGACCCTGCATTGCCCCGATCCACATTGCCGGCTCTCCTGTCGAATTTCCGACATCAACCAAATTATCCGGCGCAATCCAAAACATTATTTGATAGATTGAAATATCGGTCGCCAATTTCAGAGAGGCAAGACCTTCTTTTCTCTGTCCGGGTTCGGAACAGAACCAAAGGTGCATATCTTCCAAATCTTCGCCGAGCGGCATTTTCCAGAGTTCGATATGTTCATCTCCGTAAAGTCTTTTCAAAAAATTTTCGTCAAAAGATTTTACGCAAAAATTCATATGCTCCTCAATAAGTCTGATTCTTTGTTCAAAGGTTGACTTGTGATAAAAAAATGCACGAGTCGCCTGCTCATAAACAAAAGGATAGCCGGCGGCAATTTCCTTTAAAATTTCGGAGCGCGAAAAAAATTCTTCCATTCCGCTCATTCGTTGCGGGTGAAGGCAACACCGGGCAACAAAAACCGCAAATCTGTGGGCTTCACGCGGATTGTCGATATTGTAAATTTTTTTCCCGAGTTCGATGAAGTTGGTCATAAAATCCCGCTTTCATTTTGATTTTTGCCGATTTATTCTTCCAAGCGGGAAAATTTCCTGCAAAGTCACCCGATAACAGCAAAAGAACTTAACCGCCGCCGTTAAAAATTTTTCGGAAACAAAAGAGACTTCCCAAAATTTGAGAAGTCTCTTTCTTTGATGCTTTCAACGGAGCATCCGCCGATCAAATTTCAAAACCTTTTGCGTTAAGTTGTTCCGCTTTAAGATTAGAAGAACAATTCAACACGACCGAAGAGTTTGCTGAAGTCGCCGCCGCCGGTGATGTATTCACCCTGCGCATACTTCGCGATAAGACCGACGTTCTTGAACGGAGCATAAGCACCGCCGACGAACCAGCCTTTGGTTCCGTAGAGAACATCATCGGAAGTTGTGCCGAGCAAGGAAGTGTTGGCACCGAATTTACGATAACCTGCCCATACGCTCCAGCTGTGTCTTACGGCTGCGTTAGCGTAAGTACCATAGTTGAGTTCGGCCTGCCAAGAACTCTTTTCGTAATCGGCTTTCTGGTTACGTGCATAAGAACCGGTAAGTTTCAATTTATCACCGAAGCGGTAACCGGTGTTGACGGACCAAATCTGTGCTTTCTTCTCTTTGGCATCTTTGCTGTAGTCAAAAGCTTGGAAATCGTCATCTTTTACATAGTAGTAACCGGCACCGAGAATGAATCCTTTTTCACCCGGATCATACTGAAGGTTGATACCGAGCATTGTCGAAGGATCGACACCGGCATATTTGTCGGCATAACCGCCCTTCGTACCGTTGTTTTTAAATCTGTAGGAACCGGAAGCAACGTCGGCATCCTCAATACGACCTGCCATAACGGTAGCTTTCAATTTGTTACCGAAAGTAGCCTGAACACCGGAGAGCTCATCATCCCAGACAAGACCGGATTCATTGGTGTAAAGTTCAAATTTACCGACTTTCAACTGGAAGTTTTTGTAATCAGCCTGCGCCCATGCACGTTTGAGTTTAACATCGGTCGTGGTGTCGTTCTTCATTTCACCTTCGCCGTCCAAACGAGCGTTGACTGACCAATGATTGTTGACTTCCGCTCTCGGTTCAAGACGGAACACATAACCGTTGCTGTTGGTCTTTGCTTTTCTGCCGGTATCCGACGGATCGATGCGTTTGCTGCCGTAAGTGTACTCTACTTTGCCGTGCCAAGCAACCTTGTCGGCATTTCTTTCGAGTTCGGCAACGCGAACGCCGAGGTTATCGAGTTCATCACGGAATTCGGCAGCGAGTTTTTCAAGTTCGGCATTGTTCGTGCCTGCCGGCTGTTTTGCCATTGCTTTCGCAATCATCTGAGCCATTTCGTAACGGGTGATGTTGCGGTTACCCATGTAAGTGCCGTCGCCGTAACCTTCGATAACGCCTTCGCTGGCAAGTTTGGTTACGGACGCATAAGCCCAGTGTCCCTGCGGGACATCGCTGAACGGATTGGCGGCTGCAAAAGTGGTGGAAGCCGCACCGACGACCAACGCGGTGGTCAAAGCTGAAACAACTGTTTTTTTCATTTTGAACATCCTCCTTAAAGATGAACCGTTAATGAAAGTTTTGATTTTTGACTTCCCGGTTGCGGTTCGGATGTTCCCGATAAGTGAGTGTCCATGTTTCCTCAACTGCGCGGAACTCTTGCCGCTCCCCCTGAAGTCGGCGCAATAATAGACCGGAATTTTTCCGTTGTCAACACTTTTTATGAAATTTTAATAAAGAATTTTCATCAGGCTTTCAGAATAAGCCCAAAATACAGCATTGACGCGAAAGATATTATTTTCACTTACCGGAAAAATTCATATCGTTTTCAAAAATCCCGCCCGGACACTCAAAAATTCGCGCTTATGATTTGCGCGCGGCATTTGATTGACCGTCTTCACGGGAAATTAACTCGGAGTGTTTCAAAGGTTTAAAATTTGTGGCGCGTTATCGGCAGGAAAATTTTAAAATTCCCGGAATTGACTTCGGCGTTAAACAGAAACAAAACAATTCGCCGGGCTTTGACATGGTGGGCGTTACCGACTTCAACCAAAAGGATATTGTAATGAAACGCGCCTCTCGTGTTTACAAATTCGGACGAGGCGCAGACGGTTTCGGCGGCAACTCAACAGCAGTCCGCATCCGTTGACGAAATTGCAACCGCCGGCAGAAATCTTGCAAATTTGGCGAACTATCTGCAAAATGCCGCAGATAAATTTGGAATGTGAATTGGGGACTGAAAATTGAAGGACGATTTAAGAAACAAATTGATTGAAGAAGTCAATGCAACGGATTTTGAAAAAAATTTGCCGGAAGAAATCGAGGGTTTCAAATTGAAAAAAATCTTCGATGCAACCGGCGACAAGTTCAATTATTTTTCTTATGTCAATCCCGAAAG
>CAJOPK010000258.1 GCA_905236255.1 uncultured Selenomonadaceae bacterium
CTAAACGGGTGCAGTCAGCCACCCGATGATGTCTGACCTACGAGGGAGCGTCAGCATTTGAACCTCGCGTCCGGTAAAGACCGGTGTTGGTATGGACGAGCTCCGACTTCAAACGCGTAGCGTTAAGTCGGGGTAGTTGACTTGAATGCCATGTATGTGAGAATGAAAATGAAAGGGGTCTTTGATGAATGTTTAGCGAAGAACACAGACTCGCGGGAGTTGCTTATCCGGAAGGTTTCACGGCGGCGGGAGTTCGTGCCGGAATCAAAAAAAGCGGTAACCTTGACGTTGCGGTAATTTATACCGAAAAAGAGGCGGCGGTTGCCGGAGTTTTCACACAAAATCTTGTCGCGGCGGCTCCGGTTCACGTCAGCAAAGTTGTGGTAAATACCGGAACGGCTCATGCGATTGTTGCAAATGCCGGCTGTGCAAATGCCTGTACCGGTGAACAGGGACTTCAAAACGCCGAAAAAACGGCTTCCGTTGCGGCTCAGGCTTTAAATTGCCGGCAAGATGATGTTGTCGTTGCCTCCACCGGCGTTATCGGCGTAAATTTGGATATGGAAAAAATGGAAGCCGGTATCAAAAATGCCGTGTCAAAACTTTCGCGGGAAGGCAGCGTAAATGCCGGAAATGCGATAGTCACCACCGACACTTATTCAAAAGCCTGCGCGACCGAAATTGAGATCGGCGGCAAGACCGTAAAATTCGGAGCAATAGCAAAAGGTTCCGGAATGATCCGCCCGAATATGGCAACAATGCTCTGCTTTATCACAACCGATGCCGACATTGAACGCAACCTTTTGCAAAATGCCCTCTCCGAAATTGCCGAAGTCACTTTTAACATGATCTCTGTTGACGGTGACATGAGCACAAACGACATGGTTATAGTTTTGGCGAACGGCGCTGCGGGAAATCCGAAAATCACCGAAAAAAATTCCGATTACGAAAAATTTTATTCGACACTGAAAAATATTTGCACCGAACTTTCCAAAAAAATTGCGTCGGACGGTGAAGGCGCGACCAAATTTTTGACAATCAACGTAACCGGTGCGGAAACTTTCAAAGACGCAAAACAGGTTGCGATGAGTGTTGCAAATTCTCCTCTCGTCAAGACCGCATTTTTCGGTGAAGATCCGAATTGGGGCAGAGTAATTTGTGCCGTCGGCTATTCCGGAGTAAAAATCATTCCGGAAAAAACCGTCGTCAAATTCGGCAACATTCCGGTTTATGAAAACGGACTCGGTGCAAAATATGATGCAAACGAATTGAAAAAAGTCATGGCGGCTCATGACATTGTCATTGAAATTGATCTCAATATCGGAAATGTTGATGCAACGGTTTGGAGTTGTGACTTCAGTTACGAATATGTAAAAATCAACGGCGAGTATCATACCTGAAAATTTGTTTCGGCAAAAAAATCCGGCAGATTGTCACTTTCGACAACCTGCCTTTTTGTATGATTCAAATTTGGAATTTATCTACACGTTTTAATTTGTGAAATCAATCAGCGACATAAACAAACCGAGCGGATAAGGCAGGAAAGGCTCCAAAAATTCCAAAGTGACCGATTGAAAAAGTGTGCCGTGATCCGTCCTGTGCGAAAATCTGCCGATCCATTCGATTATATCGTCAAGCGTCAATTTTTCGCGCAAAACTCCCGCCATACACATCAGGACAAATTCAAAAAATTTATACAGGGTTGCATACAGGAAAAAATTCACCAGCAAATTTCCGGGAATACGACAGGGATAAAGTCCCGAAAAAAAAGTATGCACCATATAATTTTCAATCAAAAATCCGTAAGGACGTTTGACATATTTATTCAGCGCGGAAAGATTTTCGTCGTAAAGGTTAAAGAGTTCGTCAAAACTTTTTGAAGTTTCTTCAACCAATCCGAAAGCCTGAGGAACGTACCGGGCAAAATTTCTCTGATTCTCCGAAAAATAAAATGTTGCCTTGCGAAAAAGATTTTCGGTGAGCTTGAACATCAGCGTCAAATAGTATTCCTTGTTAAAGGCGAGCATCGTAAAATTCTTTTTCATTCGCGACAAAAATTCCGGCGTTCTTATTTCTGCGGCAAGCGCATAAAAATTTTTGTACTGCGGATCATCCAATTTGTAATCGGTCATGGACAAAGTAAATCCCAAGACCGCAAGTCTTTCGTTCAAACTGAAAACTTTGTTCTGCAAAATTTCAACGCCGACCATCTGCAAAGGTTTCAAATATTCCCGACCGCGAACTTCATTGACGTTTTTGTAAAAAAATGC
>CAJOPK010000259.1 GCA_905236255.1 uncultured Selenomonadaceae bacterium
ATTTTTAGTGGGGGTAAGGATAAGACGGAGGGGATTCAAAAACTCTTTTCATTCTTATTCCGTAGTATATGTATTTTATCGAAAAAAATTACGAAATGCAAAAGTTTTTTTTCTGTATTTTAATGCGTCAAGAGACGGAAAATGTTTGCAAGTGTTTACTTTTCAGCCGGTTTTCACTCGTAAGGACGGACTCTCAAAGTCAAATTTCTCTTCTCGCAAATTTTTCTGCAATTTTCAATTTCTTCGGGACTCATCACTTTGTCAACGACCGTCAAAATTACGTTCGGAACATATTTTTTTGCGTGTTCCGCGAAGTCAAGCATTGCATTGTAAGATTTCAAGCCGTATTCCGCCCGCGTAAGTTTCAAATATTTTTCGGCGTTGTCCGCGTTCAAACTTATCGAAACAGTATCCAAAATGCCGGCGAACTTTTCCGCAAAAATTTTTTCGTTTGCCTGTTCACCGAGTCCGTTTGTATTCAGTCGCGTCGGAATTTCCGGATATTTTTCCTTGCAATAACGCAGAAGTTCCAAAAGTTCAGTCAATCTCAAAGTCGGTTCGCCGAAACCGCAAAAGACAATTTCCTTTACAATCCTTTTCGGTACCTTTTCAATTTCCCTTTCGACTTCTTCAACCGTCGGCTCACGGTCAAGCCACAGAGAATTTGACGGCGGCATTTCTTTTTTCGACCGCAGACAAAAGACGCAATCGCAGTTACATCTGTTTGTCAAATTTATGTAAAGACCGCGAGGACTTTCCGCGTCGATTTTCAAACTTTCTTCAAAAGGCAGATATTTTCCGCCTTTGTGCGTGGCGTAGACAATCATTTTCAAAAACTCCAATCATTTATCCGGCAATTCGGCGGAATTTTTTCCGAGTGCCGTTATCATTGTAACCTTTGTTTCTTTATCGTAGCAACTGAAAGCATTGTCCACAAGTTTTTTCTCCGGCTTGGGCGTTATCGCACTGACCAAAGGGACGATTATCAGCCCGGCAAGCATTGCAATCGCTCCGGAATTTATCGGAGATTGCATTATCGCGGGGAAAAGCGGACGGCAAATCATATTGGCGACCATCAAAAGACTTCCGAACAGAAAGCAGACTCCGCAAGCCGCCGTTGTCACGTTCCTTGAGTAAAGGGAATACATAAACGGTGCGAGGAATGCTCCCGCCAACGCTCCCCAAGAAACTCCCATAAGCTGTGCAATAAATGTTACGGAACTTTTGTATTGAATCAGTGCCAAAATTGCGGAAATCGCAATAAAAACGACGATTAACAACCTTATCAAAAATACTTGCCGCTCCTCACTCATATTTTTTGAAAAATTGTCTTTGATGAGGTCAAGCGTCAGCGTCGAACTTGAAACTATTACCAGCGAGGAAAGCGTTGACATTGAGGCGGACAAAACCAAAATTACGACGAGTGCTATCATTGTTTCGGAAAGTCCCGCGAGCATTGTCGGAATTATGGAATCGTAGCCGTTCGCGGCAATATCAATTTCATTTGAAAAAAGTCTGCCGAATCCCCCCAAAAAATAACAGCCGCCGGCAACCGCGAAAGCAAACAGGGTTGAAATTACCGTGCCTTTTTGAATTGCCTGTTCGTCCTTTATCGCGTAGAATTTTTGAACCATTTGAGGAAGTCCCCACGTTCCCAGAGAAGTCAAAATTACAACAAAAAGAAGGTTTAAAGGGTCGGGCCCGAAGAACGAGGAAAAAATTCCGGGAGTTGTCGTAACCGTTTCGTCGGTAATTCTTGCAAGTCCGTCCAAAGCGGCCATAAATCCGCCTTTTGTTTCGAGGACGGAATAAATTACCGCACAGATCCCGGCAAGCATTATAACGCCCTGAATAAAATCATTTATCGCCGTTGCCATATATCCGCCGGCTATGACATAGATTGCGGTCAGGACGGACATAAGCAAAATACAAATCGAATAGTCTATGCCGAAAGCCATTCCGAAAAGTCTGGAAAGTCCGTTGTAAAGTGAGGCGGTGTAAGGTATGAGAAAAATAAAAATTATTATCGACGCACCGATTTTCAGAGCGGACGAGCCGAAACGACTTTCAAAAAATTGCGGCATTGTCGCGGAATTTAAATGCCGGCTCATAATCCTTGTACGCCTTCCCAAGATAAACCAGGCAAGAAGTGAACCGATTAAGGCATTTCCTATTCCCGCCCAAGTCGCGGCAATTCCGTACTTCCAGCCGAATTGCCCGGCATATCCGACAAAGACGACTGCGGAAAAATAAGATGTTCCGTAAGCAAAGGCGGTAAGCCAAGGCCCGACATTTCTGCCGCCCAAGACAAAGCCGTCAACATCGGTCGCGTGTTTCCTGCAATAAAGACCGATTCCAACGAGGATGGCAAAATAAAAAATTAAAATTGCGATTTTCATAAGTTTCTCCAATCATAAAAATTTTTGTTTGATAAAACAGAAAAAATTTTTTCGCCGCCGTGCAGATATATCCTGCCCGGCAAAATGTATACAAAAATTTTTCCGAAACATTTCGCCGACAAATTTCGGTCGGAAAAATCGGTTGCCAATTTTTGAATATTGGTTTATTATTTGCGGGAGCGAAAAAATGAAAGGGGTGGAATTTTTGACAAAGAAAAATTGCAACCCGCACTGTACATATATTTTGAACACGGGTTACTTGATAAACCCGGCTGTGTTATCGTGATAAATTCCCTTAAAAACTTGGGCGGCAGTATTTAAACGGAGGTAAAGTCAATGGCAGAAAAAGATTTTGCAGATATTTCCGAAGTCGATCTCGCGTATAAAATTTTGAGCGACGCGGGCAAAGACAATTCGATTTACTACAAAGATTTGATTCGTGAAATCATTGAGAAGAAAAATAAGCCGGTGCAGAATGAGGCGGCGGCAATTTCCGAAATTTACACCATGATTAACATGGACAGCAGATTCCGGCATTACGGCGAAGGCAAATGGGGACTTGACGAATGGCACCCGCCGGAAACAAAGAGAACTTCCCGCTCTTCGACTTCGCGGACTTCGACGGAAAAAACTACCGTACGCAGAAAGAAACTTGAAGACATTCAAATTTAGATCGACAGTGTCACTGAAAAAGGAGAACCGAATGGCAAAATATATTTTTGTAACGGGCGGCGTTGTGTCGTCTTTGGGCAAGGGGATAACGGCGGCATCTTTGGGCAGACTTTTGAAAAGTCGCGGACTCAAAGTCACAATCCAAAAATTTGATCCGTACATAAACATTGATCCGGGAACAATGAGTCCTTATCAACACGGGGAAGTTTTTGTCACCGAAGACGGTGCGGAAACAGATTTGGATTTGGGTCACTATGAAAGATTTATCGACATAAATTTAAGCAAGCACTCAAACACCACGACGGGAAAAGTTTATTGGTCGGTTCTCACGAAGGAACGCAAGGGAGATTATCTCGGCTCGACCGTGCAGGTCATTCCTCACATCACGAACGAAATTAAAGCGAGAGTTTACGCAGTCGCGGAGGAAGATAATGCGGACGTTGTAATAACGGAAGTCGGCGGTACTGTCGGCGACATTGAAAGTCTGCCGTTTTTGGAGGCTATACGTCAGGTGAAAAAGGAAGTCGGCAAAAACGACGCTCTTTATATTCACGTCACCCTTTTGCCTTACATCGGAGCGGCGGGAGAACTCAAGACAAAACCCACTCAACACAGCGTTAAGGAACTCCGGGCAATCGGTATTCAGCCGGATATTTTGGTCTGCCGCACGGAACAGCCGATTTCCCGCGAAATGAAAAAGAAAATTGC
>CAJOPK010000260.1 GCA_905236255.1 uncultured Selenomonadaceae bacterium
CGGGGCGGCGCCGCTTGTCCGTAATTTCGGAGTTAAAAATCGGCGTTTATTTATTCGGATCGCCGGAAAATTTGTGAAACGCCCGTGATTTTTTGGAACACGAGCGAACTGCCGATCGACAACATACGGAATTTCCTTGTCCGAAAAGTGAATGTACTCCGGATTTTTCGCCGCAGATATGTTTCCTGTTTCCCCAACTGCCTGTTCAGTTCGGGTCAAATTTGTTTTCGATTGTGTGCAAAATTTCGTCGCGTCTTTCCTTCGACTTTGCAAAATAATCGTGAACGGCTTGCCTGTCGTGATTGTCAATCGCCGAAATGACTTCGCCCAAAATTTTTTGAAGTTCCCGCAAATTTCCGGAAATGTATTCGCCGTTCGTCATGCAAATATCAGCCCACATATCCGCATTTGAACTTGCAATTCGCGTAGTATCTTTAAAGCCGCCTCCGATAAGTTTCAGGCACGAATTAAGGTCACCGGCGGAACGATTGAGCAAAGTAACCAGAGCCGCCGCCGCAATATGAGGAACGTGACTTATCACAGCCGCGCAACGATCATGCTTTGCAAGATCAAGTTCCGTGAATTTTGCCTCCGTCAACCGGAGAACATTCATCAATTTTTCGTAAATCTCCGGCGGCGCGGAATCTTCGCGAATGATAACGTAAGCCTTGTTTTTGAAAAGGTTTTTGTCCGCCGCCTCAACTCCGGATTTTTCCCGCCCGGTCATGGGATGCCCGGCAATAAAATAAATGTCCGGCGGCAGAAATTTTTTCAATTCGTTGAAAATATATTCTTTGGTACTTCCGGCATCGGTCAAAATTGCGCCGCGTTTCAGGTAAGGCAAAATCTTTTTTACCGTCGGCACAATCTGCAGAACCGGAGGACTCAGGAAAATTATATCGGCATCGCCGACAACTTTTTCAATATCCGAAGATGCAAAATCGACGGCACCGAGTTTTTCCGCAAGTCGCATTGATTTCTCCGTCCGGCAAAGTCCGGAAATAAAAATCCGGTCGCCGAGTTTATCCTTCAAACAAAGTCCCAAAGATCCGCCGATTAAACCGACACCGATTATCGCAAGTTTCATTGTTCAAACTCCTTTTCAGAAATTGTGCAAATGCGCGGTACCGTTGACCGATTCAACGGTAAAATTTCCGTCATCCTCCCGGATAATGTTGACCGCCGTGTTGAATTGTGCAAACTTCCACATATTGCGAACGGGAATTTCCAAAATTTTGCAGAGGATAAGCCGATTTATTGCGCCGTGTGCAACGATTACAATGTGTTGAAATTTTTTTGCATGAGATTCTTCGACGATTTTTTGAAAGGCGGAAAAAGCGCGTCCTTGAGTTTCGATAAAAGGTTCCGCGTTGTTTACCCGCAATTTGTCCGGCTCTTTGAAAAATTTCTCCATATCTTCCGGATATTTTTCGGCAAGTTCGCGAATATATTGCCCTTCCCAATCCCCGAAAGATATTTCGCGAATTTCCGGAATTATGCGAACTTCCAAATTAAATTTTTGCGCCAAAAAAAGTGCGGTGGTTTTTGCACGGGTGAGATCGCTGGAATAAACCGCATCAAAAATTTCAAACGGACAATGTGCCGCCAAAAGTCTTGCCTGATGAAGTCCGTCCGGAGCAAGATGAATGTCCGAATTTCCCTGAAGTTTTCCTTCCAAATTCCAAAAAGTTTCGCCGTGACGAATAAGCATTATTTTTAACATTTTTTTCCCCTCAAATATTATTCCGGGCACAACAATTTTAATTTGAAATTATCTTTTCTTCCAATGCCGCAATTCCCCTGCAAAAAATCGGAGCGTACCGGTAAATCCGAACGCCGCCGACAATTATTTTTTTTGATAATCGTTTCAGAAATCAACGCGCACACCGGCAAACGGCCCGTTCATTGTAAGGTCGCCGCTGTCCTCTTTGTGTTTGATATTTGCATGGATCCTTCTGAAACCCACGCTTATTCCGACAATTTCAAGAGGACTGTATCTCACTCCGGCTTCAAAATCGTAAAAATGACCGTAACCGCCGAGCGGAAGTCCGGAAATATTCGCGTAAACATTCAGTGAAGGCAGAAGTGCCGCATGCGCCCCGACGCCGAGAGTGGGAATCGGTGCGCCGAAAGTTTTTGACTTACTTGCGGAACGTCCGTTTGTGTCCGTGCCGTTAATCTTGCCTTTCCAAACCATTCCGGTAAGTCCGTAACTCCAATCTACACCGGTACCGAGAACATTTATTATCGGATTTGCAAAATTGAGTTTGATGTAATGCAATTCGCTTTTTGAATGAGTATTGCCGTGAAAATGCGCGCCGTTAAAAGTGAGGACATTGGTGCCGCCGAAATCTTTGTCGCCGGTTCCGCTCAAACGGATATAATCGAGCGTCATGCGCTTGTAACGGAAAATAAGTTCCGGAGCTTTGTCATTTCCGAATCCCAAATTGTCCTTCAATCCGACTTCACCGGAGCCGTTCATGTAAATTTTGTCGGACTTTACTTTCATATCCATGTGAGGGGCAAAATATCTTGCCTCAATCGAGACCGGCAAAATTTTCTGTGCAACGTCTTTAATCACGCCCTTGACCAAATAAGGCGGTTGTTCATCGGTTGCATTTTTTACGGGAATATTGATTTTTTCCGGTTGAACGGTTTTCGGCGCGGATTTTTCCGGAAGAACTGCCGTTCTTTCCGTTTCCGGCGGATTGTCCGCAGTTTTGGCGGGAGCCTGTGCCGCAAAAACCGTGCCGGCGGAAACCGATGCAATTACCGCAGTTGCGGCAAAAATTTTCTTGATGTTCAAAGTCAATACCTCCAATTTAATTACGCCAATCAACAAGGCAAAAATTTTTTGTTCGCAATTTTACCACACATATATATAACCGGCAAATTCACAAAATTTAACCGACTTCGACGGGATTAAATTCTTGCAGGAAAATCAATGTGTTGACCGAAAAAATAAATTGTACGAAAGAAAAATTACGACAGGATTTTTTGGATATTTGAAGTTAAAGAGGGAGAAAATGATAAGCGAATATCTGACGATGGGATTTGTCTTACTGCTCGGGATAATCGGTCACAATATGACCGTCGTTTATGCGGCTTTAATAGTCTTTGTTTTGAAAATTGCC
>CAJOPK010000261.1 GCA_905236255.1 uncultured Selenomonadaceae bacterium
AATTCCCTGGGCTTGGGAATTTTTGACGGAAGTTTGCGGACTTCCCCGCGAAAAACTTTGGGTTTCCATTTATCCGAATGACGACGAAGCAAAAGAAATTTGGCTCAAACAGCCCGGATTGTCTGAAGATCATATCGTCAAAATGGACGACAACTTCTGGGAAATAGGACCGGGACCCTGCGGCCCTGATTCCGAAATTTACATAGATTTGGGTGAAGAACGCGGCTGCGGCAAAGATACCTGCGCGCCCGGCTGCGATTGCGACAGATACCTTGAAATTTGGAATTTGGTTTTCACTCAATACGACAGAACCGAGGACGGTCAATATAAACCGCTTGCCCACAAAAATATTGACACGGGTTGCGGACTTGAAAGACTTGCTTCCGTTCTTCAGGAAAAACCCTCCAATTTTGAAACCGACCTGCTTTTCCCGATTATCGAATACGTCGAAAGTTTGAGCGGCTTGAAATACGGCACCGATGCAAAAAAAGATGTTTCGATGAAAGTTATTGCCGATCATGCCCGCAGTATGACGGTTATGATTATGGACGGAATTTTGCCGTCAAATGAAGGGCGCGGTTATGTTCTGCGCAGAATTTTGCGCCGCGCAATTCGTCACGGGCGTATGCTCGGAATAAAAGACGCATTTTTGGAAGGCGCGGTTGCAACGGTTGAAAAAATTTATGCCGGCGTTCCGGACTTTGAAGAACTTTCAAACAAAGTCGAATATATCAAAAAAGTTATCCGCCTTGAAGAGGACAGATTCGCCGCAACTTTGACGCAGGGAACGGAACTTTTGAACAAAGAAATTGAGGCGGTCAAAAATTCCGGCAAAAATGAACTTGCCGGAGAAGTCGGATTTAAACTTTACGACACTTACGGATTCCCGCTCGAACTTGTCGAAGAAATTTTGGAAGAGAATAATTTGACTCTCGACAAAAACGGTTTCGACGCGGCGATGGAAAATCAGCGCAAACGTGCAAGGGCCGCCCGCGCCGCAAATGAAAGAGTTGCCGTGCCGGATCTTTCGCATATCGACACAAGCAATTTGAAACGCGACGAAAATGCGACGGAATCAAAGGTCGTTGCAATTTGGAAGGACGGCAAACTTGTCGAAGAACTTTCGGACGGTGAGGAAGCCGGAATAATTTTGGAAACAACTCCCTTTTATGCGGAAGGCGGCGGACAGGTCGGCGACGAAGGAATTTTCACAAGCGAACTCGGCAGAATACAAGTTCGCAACGCAAAGAAACTTCCGGACGGTACGATTTATCACGAATCATACGTTGAAGAAGGTCTTTTGAAAGTCGGTGACGTTGTAAAAATTGAAATCGACAAAGACAAAAAACTTTCTTCAGCCCGCAATCATACGGCGACGCATTTGTTGCAAGCCGCTTTGAGAAAAGTTGTCGGGGATCAGGTTCATCAGGCGGGGTCTTTGGTTACTCCGGAGCGTTTGCGTTTCGACTTCTCGAATTTTGAGCCGGTCACCGCGCAACAAATTGCAGACGTTGAAGAACTTGTCAACGAAGAAATTTTGAAAGCAACCGACGTTGACATTAAACAGATGAATATTGACGACGCAAAAAAACTCGGAGCGATGGCACTTTTCGGAGAAAAATACGGCGATGTTGTCAGAGTTGTGAGTGTTCCCGGATTCAGTTGCGAACTTTGCGGCGGTTCACATGTCAAAAACGTCGGGCAGATCGGCAGATTTAAAATTGTCGGTGAAACCGGAATTGCGGCGGGCGTTCGCAGAATTGAAGCCATTACCGGACGCGCGGCAATTCTCGACGCAAACAGACAGACCGAAATTTTGAACAGTGCCGCCGGAATTTTGAAGGTAAAATCGGACGATCTTCCGGACAAAATCAAAAAAATTCTTGCGGAAGAAAAAGTCATGAAAAAAGAACTCGATGAAGTTCATGCCATGCGCGAAAAAGCCGAATCACAGAAAATGCTTGCCGGCGTTACCGAAATCGGCGATCTCAAATTTGTTTCAAGCCTTGCTCACGTCAAGGATATGGACGAATTGCGCGACATGGCGGATAAAATTGCCGACAGGTTGGAGAATTGCGTAATTGTTTTGGCAACGGCAAATGCCGAAGGCAAGGTTAATCTTGTTGTAAAGGCGGATAAAAAAGCGGTTGCCGGCGGTATTCATGCGGGCAAAATCGTCAAGGAAATTTCCAAACATATCGGCGGCGGCGGCGGCGGTCGTCCGGAAATGGCTCAAGCCGGCGGCAAAAATCCGGACGGCTTGCCCAAAATGTTTGAGGCTGCGGAAAAACTTATCCGAGAAACGGTCGAAAAGTAAATGCAAACAATCGATTTGAGCGGCAAGGCAAAGAATTTTGTCAAATTCGGTCTTGCCGGACTTTTGGCGGCGGCGGCTGTTGTCGGGTATGCCGAATTTAATTATTGGCACGGCGACAAAATTATCAAAATCGACAATGCCAAAGTCAACGGGACAATGCTTTCGGTCAGATTTTTGACCAAAGGCAAAATCAAGGAAAATCTTTTTTCGGACGGCGATGAAGTCAAGGCGGGCGACGTTATTGCCCGTCTTGAAGTCAGCGTCACTCCGGAAGAGATTAAACAACTTGAAAATACCGTCGAACTTACGAAAAAAAATTATGCCGAACTTCAATTCGGAAAGATCGTAAAAGTTCCGGTTAAAAAGCCTAAACCGAAATTGACTTTACCCGGCGGGAAAGTTGCGACCCTGACGAGTTTGGAAGAACGCGCAAAACGAATGGATGAACTTTACGAAATGGGCGCGGTCAGTGAAAAGGAAAGAGCCGATGCCCGCGCAGATTACGAAAAGGCAAAGGCATCCGCTCCGCCGACGGCATCGGTCGATACAAATTCCGGCGAAGAGTTTACGATAGAGTATGTGGATCAATTCCAAGCGACTCCTCCGGAAATTTTGGCGGGAGCGGAAAAGGCTTTAAAACAGGCGGAACTTTCTTTGAATGTTGCAAAACAGCAGGCAAGGGAAACCGATATTCTTGCGCCGCTTGACGGTACGATTTATTACAATCTTGCGCCGGAAAGTGAAGTAAATGCCGGAGATGTTTCAGCCAAAATCGGCGGCGGAAAAGACCTTTGGATTGAAGCTGAAGTTTCGGAAGAGAATTTTGCAAAAATCCCGCTCGGAAAATTGGCGAATTACACGATC
>CAJOPK010000262.1 GCA_905236255.1 uncultured Selenomonadaceae bacterium
TATCCGGCACTGATTCAACTTCGATCCGGCAGAAAACTTATAATCACGACGATCCGCGACAACGAAATTTATACGATGGATCCGATTGTTTCAAACGATCCGGTTAAGGCTGACAGATATAAATTGCTTGCCGATTGGACGGGCGACGCGATTTTGTTTACCCGTCGATATGAACCGGAAGAAAAATCTTCAAAATTCGGATTTAAATGGTTTTTACCGGTCGTTTCAAAATATGCGCCTTATTTGAGAAGCGTCCTCTTTGTATCGTTGATTCTGCAACTTCTGGGACTTGCTTCACCTTTCTTTGTGCAGAACATTATCGATAAAGTTTTGGTTCACCGGGCGGCGGACGCTTTGGATATTCTGGTTTTGGGTATGGTAATTTGTACCCTGTTCCAAAATTGGATGCTTGCGTTGCGCGCATATCTTTTCACAAACATTACAAACAAAATGGACGTTGCGTTGAGTGCGCGCCTGTTTAAAAATATAACTTCCCTGCCGGTAAAATATTTCCAAAAATGGCAGGTCGGTGATGTCGTATCCCGTGTCGGCGAACTTGAAACCTTGCGCTCTTTTATGACGGGTTCAAGTTTGACGATAATTCTGGATATAGTTTTCGCGATCATCTATTTCGGCGTAATGTTCCTTTACAGTCGAATGTTGAGTATCGTCGTTTTGGTAATGATTCCGCTGTTCCTGATTTTGAATCTTGTCGTTGCGCCGATATTCAAGCGCATGATCAACGAAAGATTTTTAATCGCGTCGGAAAATCGTTCCTTCCTTATCGAAACGATAACCGGTATTCACACGGTAAAAGCGTCAAGCGTCGAAAATCATTTTATCCGGCGTTATGAGGAAGTTTTGGCGCGCTTGGTAAAAGCATCTTTCGATGTCATAAATCTTGCAAACTTTGCAAATACAATCGGTACTTTCCTTTACAGCGTTTTCAATCTCACAATTTTGTGGATCGGCGCGTATTACGTTATGGAGCATGAAATTTCCGTCGGCGAATTGATAGCTTTCCAGATGATAGCCGGTCAGTTGATTGCGCCGATTATGCGCCTTATCAATCAGTGGCAATACTTCCAACAAATTCGCGTTTCGATGGAACGTTTGGGCGATATTATGAATGAAGATACCGAGCCGGCTTTTAACCCTTCACGCACGACTTTGCCGAGTTTGCGCGGAGAAATTTCGATGGAGAAACTTGCCTTCAGTTATACTCCGGAGGGCGGAAAAGTTCTGGACAATATCAACATTCGTATTCCGGCCGGCATGAAGGTCGGAATTGTCGGACGTTCCGGTTCCGGAAAATCGACGTTGACGAAATTGATTCAAAGGCTTTTCCTCCCGGACAGCGGCAGAATTTTGATTGACGGCGTTGATATTGCACAAGTCGAACCGGCTTGGTTGCGTCGTCAAATCGGCGTTGTTTTGCAGGACAGCATGCTTTTCAGCGGAACGATTGAAGAAAATATCAGGATTGCCTGCCCCAATGCCACACATGAAGATGTTGTAAAGGCGGCGGAACTTGCCGGTGCGGACGAATTTATAAGTCAATTCCCGCACGGATATGAAACCTTCGTCGGTGAACGCGGAAGTCTTTTGAGCGGCGGTCAACGTCAAAGAATTGCGATTGCCCGCGCATTGATTTCCGATCCGAGAATTTTGATTTTCGACGAAGCGACTTCCGCGCTGGATTACGAATCCGAAAATATAATCATGAGCAATATCGAGCCGATTTCAACCGGGCGTACAATGATAATGATTGCACACAGACTTTCGACCGTTCGCGATTGTGATGCCATTGTCGTTATCGAAAAAGGCAGAATCATTGAAGCCGGTTCACATGACGAACTCATGAAGAGGAACGGCGCTTACGCGAAACTTTATCAGGCACAAACGGCTTGAGAAAGAAAAAATTTTTCCGGGCAGGAATTTTTAATCTTTGACGGAAAATAATAAAACGTCTTGGGGCGGGGTGCAATTCCTCACCGGCGGTAAAAGTCCGCGAGCGCAAGTTGACACGGTGCAATTCCGTGACCGACGGTAAAAGTCCGGATGTGAAAGATGTTTGCGGAAAATAATTTTGTTTATACGCCCGAAGTACAAATACTTCGGGCATTTTAAATTTTTTCGGAAAAACGATCGGGTAATTGGGGAGGAAATGATTATGAGTGAATTTGCGACAATAGAAACGGCAATAGAGGATATTAAAAACGGCAAGATGGTTGTTGTCGTCGATGATGAAGATCGCGAAAACGAAGGAGATCTGATTGTTGCGGCGGAAACCGTCACACCCGCCGATATAAATTTCATGGCGACCTATGCAAAGGGCTTGATCTGCACTCCGATTGACGGAAAAAGACTTGACGAACTCGGAATCGGTCAAATGGTTGCCAACAATACCGACAATCATGAAACCGCCTTTACCGTTTCGATCGATGCGTTTGATACGGAAACCGGAATTTCCGCTTACGAACGTTGCAAGACGATTAAACTTTTGTTGGATCCCGCCGCAAAACTTTCAAGTTTCCGCCGTCCGGGTCATGTCTTTCCTTTGCGGTCTGTCGAAGGCGGAGTTCTCCGGCGCGCGGGTCATACCGAAACGACTACGGATTTGGCACGACTTGCCGGATTTTATCCCGCCGGACTTTGTTGCGAAATTATGGACGACGACGGTCACATGATGAGAACCGAAAAATTAAAACTCTTTGCCGAAAAGCACGGGCTCAACATTATCACCGTTCGCGCTTTGATTGAGTACCGGAAAAATACCGAAAAATTTGTCAAGCAAATTGCCGACGTTGATTTTCCGAGTAAATACGGTCATTTTCGTTTGAAGGCTTACGAAAGCACTCTTGACGGTAAATGTCACCTTGCACTTGTCAAAGGTGAAGTTTCCGGGAAGAAAGATGTTTTGGTCAGAGTCCATTCCGAATGTCTTACCGGCGATGCTTTGGGTTCAATGCGTTGCGATTGCGGGGATCAACTTCAAACGGCTTTAAAGAGAATGGAAAAAGAAGGGGAAGGCGTTTTGCTTTACATGCGGCAGGAAGGTCGCGGAATAGGTCTTGCAAACAAAATGCGCGCTTATGCCCTGCAGGACGAAGGGAAAGATACGGTTGAGGCAAATGTGCTTTTGGGATTTAAACCGGATTTGAGAGATTACGGAATCGGCGCGCAAATTCTTTCGGATTTGGGATTGACTTCAATCAGACTTTTGACCAACAATCCGGCAAAACGTGCGGGACTTGAAGGACACGGCTTGACGATAACCGAAAGAGTTCCGATAGTCATTCCGCCGACGAAATTTGACAAAAAATATTTGACCGTCAAAAAAGTCAAAATGAATCACATGCTTGACGAGGA
>CAJOPK010000263.1 GCA_905236255.1 uncultured Selenomonadaceae bacterium
CCCGCCGCAAACTTGAAGTTCCCAAAATCGCGCCTTCCGGCAATTCTTCGATTGACGAAAAATTTTTGCAGACAAACGCATCGAAAGGTTGAGAGCGTTTTGTTATCGCGGAAATTTTAAATCCCGGCGGCAATTCCGCAGGAACGTCTTTCAAGCTGTGAACGGCAAGATCAATTTCACCGGCTGCCATTTTCGTTTCAATGTCTTTCGTAAAAAGACCTTTGCCGCCGATTTTCGCGAGCGGGGAATCCAAAATTTTATCGCCGGTCGTCTGAATTTTGACAAGTTCCGTTTCAATTTCCGGATATTTTTTTTTGAGTTCGCCGGCAACAAATTCAGCCTGCCAAAGTGCCAATCGACTTGCCCGTGTTCCGATTTTTATTTTCTTCAAAATATTTCCTCCGATTATTTCCCGATACAGAACTTTGAAAAAATTTCATTCAAAACATCTTCCGTTACCGAATCGCCCGTCAATTCGCTCAAACATTCAAGCGCGGAATGAAGATCTATCGAAACAAAATCAATCCCTATATTTAAAGTTATCGTATTTTTCGCGTCCGACAAATGCTTTATCGCCCGGCGGAGTAAATCGGCCTCTCTTTCATCGCGAACAAATGCCGATTCAAAATCAATCTTTCCGACCTTTTCGGATATGATTTTCAAAAGTTCTCCGGTGCCGTCACCCTTTTTTATCGACAGGGAAATTTTCGGCGCGTCGATGTTTGAAAATTTTTCCGGCGGGACAATTTGCGGAAGATCCGATTTGTTCAAAATTATGATTGCGTTTCGATTTTTGAGGAGTTCAAAAATTTCCTCGTCCTCTCCGGTCAACGGGCGGGAAGTGTCAAAAATTGCAAGAATCAACTCCGCATTTTTCGCGTAATTTTTGGCGCGCTCTATTCCGATTTTTTCGACGACATTATCGGAATTTCTTATTCCGGCCGTATCGACGATTTTCAAGGGAATACCGCCGATATTTATAAATTCTTCGATACTGTCGCGGGTGGTTCCGGGAATGTCGGTAACTATTGCGCGCTCGGTTTTCGCCAAAAAATTCAGCAGACTTGATTTCCCGACATTGGGCTTTCCGATAATTGCCGTTTCCAATCCTTCCCGCAAAATTCGCCCGGTCGATTGATTTTCCAAAAATTTTTCGATATTGGAAATTTGCGCGGAAATTTTTTCGTCGATTTCGGAAATCGCAAGTTCGTCAATATCCTCTTCCGGAAAATCGGTCATCGCCTCGATATGGGCGACGGCATTTAAAATTTCGCCCCGAATTTCACGGATTTTCTTTGAAGTTTGTCCGGCAAGATTGTTTTGAGCGACTTTCAAGGCGGCTGAAGTTTTTGACTGAATAACGTCCAAAACCGCTTGAGCCTGCGACAAATCAATTCGCCCGTTCAAAAATGCACGCTTGGTAAATTCGCCGCGTTCCGCCGGACGGGCTCCGACCTCAAAAGTCCTGCGCAAAACGGATCTGACCGGCATACTGCCGCCGTGACATTGAATTTCGACAACATTTTCCCTTGTGTAAGATTTGGGCTCCCGCATCAAAAGCAAAATTCCCTCGTCCACAATTTCGCCGTTTTCTTCGACAATGTGACCGAAAATCAAACTTTTGTCCGGAAGTTCCGAAATTTTTTTGCCGCCCGCCGCAACAAAAATTTTTTCGGCAATCTCAATCGCGTTATCTCCGCTTATTCTGACAATTCCGATCCCGCCTTCGCCCGGCGGCGTGGAAATTGCGCTTATCGTATCTTCGCCCGTCAAAATATCAACTCCGTTATATTTAATCGCTTATTCTCAAAAGAGGTTGAACGCTGCAACGAAATGCACCGCCGAAAGTCCGGGTTGTCGAAAAAGAAATGTATTCGACTTTAATCCCGCGCTTTTCCAATTCCGCACCGATTGTGTTTTTAAATTCCGTGTCCGTCAAATAAACTTCTTCGTTAATCGGCAAGCCGTTCACGGCAAGTTTTCTCATCGCGTCGTAATTGACCGAAATTTTATCCCAGTCTTTGAAAGTTTCGGGCAGACCTTCCGGCAACGTTTCCGGACAATAAATCAAAAGACCTTCCCGGACAAGACTTACCGCGCAATCCAAATGCAAAACGTCCGGAGCAAGCGCGACTTCATAAACTTCATAATCAAATTTCTTTAAATAATTTCCGAGCCAATCTATACCCTTTTTGTTTGATGCCATTCCGGAATTTCCGACAAAAATTTTTTTGCCGTAAACCAAAATATCCCCGCCCTCAAGGAAAGGTCCGGTATCGGAATCAATCCCTTCCGAAACGTCCGGAACGGGAACCGAAACATACATACAGCCGCTTGAAGCAGCTTCTTTTTCCAAAATCGACCTTATCGGCAAAATTTCAAGTCGGCGATAAACGGAACGAAAACTTCCTTCAATCAAATTTTCTCCGATTGTGAAAAAGGGATCCCGGGCAAAAAAATTTGTAAAGCCGGTGCCGTCGGTTATTCCGTCCGGAGCAAAACCTATTTGCTTTTCGTAATTCGTCAATTTTCGCGGACGCAAAATTTCAACATTATATTTCTTCAAAATGATTTCAAGATTTTGCCTTTCCATGTTCCAAAGATTTTGCTGATGTTTTCCGATTTTCAAATCCTTCAATTTCCCGCCGAGTTCTATTTCCGATTGAGAAACGACCGCCCGCTTGAGCGGAGCAAATTCACTTTCGACGTAAACGGAATAATCTTTTTTGGGCTGTTCCGGAGCCTGCGAAGTGTCAATTTTTTCCGATTGCGAAACGGGGGAAATTGCATTGACAAAGGAAAAATTTTTCGGCAACAAAACCATCGACATTATGACAAAAGTAAAAAACACCACATATTTAAACAATTCCGCTCACCTCTACTCCTGCCATTCAAATTCCATATCGCCGATATGAACGCTCATGCCTTCTTTAATTCCGCGTTCTTTTAATTTGCCGTCGATATTTTTCATTCGCCAGATGAACTGAAAACGCCGCAACCCTTCCCGGTCGTCAAAATTTGTCATCGCGACGATTTTTTCA
The DNA here is from genome assembly GCA_905236255.1 of uncultured Selenomonadaceae bacterium. Taxonomy (GTDB): domain Bacteria; phylum Bacillota; class Negativicutes; order Selenomonadales; family Selenomonadaceae; genus Quinella. The sequence continues at coordinate 3,042 of CAJOPK010000263.1, forward strand.
AGATTTTTGTTTTTGACGATAAAATCTCCGGCATCGTTGCGTTCGATTGTGAGCGGGTCTTCTTCGGACTCCACATTGAAAATTTTAACGTCGTCGGTCTTTTCAAAAATTTCCGGATCTGGCATCGTCTCCAAAACTTCGCCGACATATTTAATCAAATCGTCAACGCCTTCACGGGTGACCGCCGAAATTGCGAAAAATTTTATTCCTTCGCTTTCGGCAAGTTTTTTCAAATCGTCCAAATGCTCTTTTGCTTCCGGCAAGTCGATTTTGTTTGCGACCAAAACTTGAGTTCGTGCGGCAATTTTCGCGCTGTACTTTTTAAGTTCGACGTTGATTTTGTGATAATCGTCAACGGGATTTCTTCCTTCGATCGCCGCCGCGTCAACCAAATGCAAAATCAATTTAGTCCTTTCGACGTGCCGCAAAAAGTCATGACCCAAACCCACGCCGTCAGCCGCGCCCTCAATCAGTCCGGGAATGTCCGCCATGACGAAATTTTTCTCCCAATCAAGCCGGACAACCCCCAAAACCGGAACAAGCGTCGTAAAATGATAATCGGCAATTTCCGGCCGGGCATCGCTGACCGACGCGATAAGACTTGATTTTCCCACGCTCGGATAGCCGACAAGACCGACATCGGCAAGGAGTTTCAATTCAAGCAGAAGTTCCCTGCCTTCTCCGGGTTCGCCGAGTTCGGCAAAAGTCGGAGCGCGCCGGGAAGAACTTTTAAACTTTGCATTTCCGCGACCGCCGCGACCGCCCTTTGCAACAATCGCACGCTGTCCGGGCTGTGTGAGATCTGCAACAATTTCTCCGGTTTCCGCATCTTTCACGACCGTGCCTTTGGGAACTTTTACGACGCAATCTTCCGCCCCGCGTCCGTACTGTTTTTTAATATCGCCGGGCTTTCCGTTTTCGGCAACATATTTTCTCTTGTATCTGAAATTCAAAAGCGTGTTTAAATTTTCATCGACGAGCAAAACGACATCGCCGCCTTTGCCGCCGTCGCCGCCGTCCGGTCCGCCCTTTGGAATATATTTTTCGTGCCGGAAAGAAGATTTGCCGTTGCCGCCGTCCCCCGCCTTGACGATAATCTTGCTTTTATCAATAAACTGCATTTTAATCCCCCGAAACATTTTTTAAGAATTACGGCAGATTTTACCGGAACGGCGGTAATTTGTGAAGGCAAAAAATTTCAATCGGATTGTGTCAAGGAATCTTCCGGTTTTAACCGCACGGGCGTTTCACAAAATTTTCGGCGATCCGGATAAAGAAAAGTTGGTGAAAGATTTTTATTCATTTTGGGGTTTAACATTAAAATCTCCCGCTTTATGAAACGCCCGTGGAAAGAAAAATAATAACTGTTGCAATTTTC
>CAJOPK010000264.1 GCA_905236255.1 uncultured Selenomonadaceae bacterium
TTCTGTGTTAAACGGCACAAACACCTTTTTGATTATATTAAATAAATAATCAAATTGCAATATTTTTATCATTTTTAGTGACTATATGGAGGCATTTTCTTTTGTAACTTTTATTTGTTGCCGGACAAAGAAAAGTCAGCTAAAAATTTATTCATTTTGGAGTTTAACATTAAAATCTCCCGTTTTATGAAACGCCCGTGTTTACTTGTTAAGTTTCTTGTCTTTAAAAATTTTTGTCCCTTTCAAAGATGCCTCAAGCGTAAGCCCTTTTTTGGTCATTTGATAAACCCAAACGCCGCGAGCCGCAATATCCGCACCTTCGACGGTGCCGCCGTTCCTTCCGTCATTTGCGCTTGCCTCCGCAGAACCGCCGAATCTCGTTTTCCCGACAATGAAAGAATCCCACGCATCTTTGTTTTCAAGTACAAAAACCAAATCATATTCTTTTGCACCCAATCCGATACCGGCGGAAACCTCTTTCATTTTCAAATAAACTCTTTCACCGGTTTGCCTGTTTATCGCAATACCGCGACCGTGCGAACTTCCCACAAACAAAACCTTTGTACCGGAATTGCTCAAAGTGGCATAAGCATAACACTCTCTCAAGACCCTCCTTGCCGCCGGATATTTTTCGTAAAGTCTTTCCAAAGTTTCGTTGTGGAGTTTGTCAATTTCCGCTTTTTGACGGGCAACGCTTATACTTTCCGCAAAAGCCGTCGAAAAAGAAAACATCATACAGACAAGAGTGATAAGCAACACATAAATCGAAAATCGTTTCATTTTTTTGCCCCTCTTTAAACCGATTTCAAATATTGCTTGTCGAAACTTCATCAAAAGTCTTTTGAAGTTCCGGCGCGGGTTCTTTGTCAAATTTGCTCACGAGATAAATTGCGACAAACGAGAAAATAAATCCCGGAACTATTTCGTAAAGACCGAAAGGATCAAGTTGTTTCCAAGCCAAAACCGTAACGCCGCCCGCAATTATTCCGGCGACAATTCCGTTCCGCGTCGTTCTCTTCCAAAACAGACTCATCAAAATTGCCGGCCCGAATGCCGCGCCGAATCCCGCCCAAGCATAAGCGACCATATCCAAAATAAAGCTGTTCGGATTTAATCCCAAAAATACCGCCGTCGATGCAATTACCAAAACCGATGCGCGGGAAATCCAAACCAGTTCTTTTTGTTCGGCATCTTTTCTGATAACGGTTTTATAAAAATCCTGCGCGAAAGCCGAAGCCGCCACCAAAAGTTGAGAAGAGGCGGTTGACATTATCGCCGCCAAAACTGCCGACAAAACAAGCCCGGCAATTATCGGCGGGAAAAGTTCGTTTGTCATAAGCAGGAAAACTTTTTCGGAGTCCGTGCCTTCCAAAGTTGTCGAAAGATAAACCGTTCCGACCATTCCGACGGCTACCGCCGCCGCCAAACTCAAAGTAACCCAAGTCATTGCAATATGCGTTGCCTGCGGAATTTCTTTCGTCGATTTTATTGCCATGAACCTTACCAAAATATGCGGCTGTCCGAAATATCCTATTCCCCAAGCCAAAAGCGAAATTATTTCGAGCGCACTTATCGTCGATCCGTCCGGCTTTAAAAACGGATCGAACATTTCCGCTTTAAAATCCGAAATTGCGGAAATTGTCGTATCGAATCCGCCGAGCGACATAGCCGCGCAAGTCGGTACCAACAAAATTGCAAAAAACATCATTACGCCCTGTATAAAATCAGTCCGGCTGACCGCCAAAAATCCGCCGATTAAAGTGTAAAATACGACGGATCCCGCTCCGAGAAAAATTGCCCATTGATAAGGCAAGCCGAAAACCGTTTCAAAAAGCCTTCCGGCGGAAACAAATCCGCTTGACGTGTAAAGTATGAAAAAGATCAAAATAAAAATTGCCGGTACCACGCGCAGAAGTCCGCTTGTATCCTTGTAACGGTTTTGCAAAAATTCCGGCAGGGTCAGGGCGTTTCCGGCAAGTTCCGTGTATTTTCTGAGTCGCGCAGCAACAAAATGCCAATTCGCCCAAGTGCCGATAGCAATTCCGACCGCAATCCAGCCGGCATTGAGTCCGGCAAGATACGCAAATCCCGGAACACCCATAAGCATCCAGCCGCTCATATCGGAGGCCTCCGCCGAAAGTGAAGTTACCCACGCACCGAGCTTTCTGTTACCCAAAAAATAATCGCTCATATTTTGAGTTTTGCGGTAATAATAAACGCCTATTCCCATCATCAGTCCGATATACAAAATAAAAGTGTTTATTACGATAAGATTGTCAGTCAAATTCATTCCTCCTCAAAAAA
>CAJOPK010000265.1 GCA_905236255.1 uncultured Selenomonadaceae bacterium
CCCTGTTTGTCAAGGGGGTTTTCCAATTTTTAATCTAATCTTAATAATTCGGGCGCGACGACTTTTGAGTGAAAAAAATTCCCGAGCAACTTCCGTCAATCGGGTGAAAAAATTTCTTAATATGTAAACATTACAAAAATTTTTTGTAATGCAGGAAATTTTTTGTTGTCGTTGAAGTTTTCGGAAAATTTTTTTGAGGAGTCAAAAATTCTATGGAGCAAAATTTTGAACTGATTGCAAGCGATCTTGACGGAACTCTGCTTTTGGGTACCGCGCAAGAATTGCAACCGAATACTTGCGAAATTGTCGAAAAATTTTTGGACGACGGAATAAAATTCGTTGCCTGCAGCGGTCGCCGTTATAAAAATCTTAAAACGCTTTTTGCACCGATTAAAGACCGGATAGATTATGTTTGCGATAACGGTTGTCTTGCTTACGTCAACGGCGAACTTGTCTTTCAAGCCGCTATGGAAAAAGAGCTCGGGCGCGCAATTATCCGAAAAATCCGTGAAACAAAGGATTGTGAAATTTTTGTTTCCTGCGCCGAAAATTGTTACATTCAAGCCGACAGACCGGAATTTATCCGATATATGCGCGAAGTTGTGAGATTCGATGTCGAGCCGATTGAAGATATTTTGAATTTGCCGGAAGATTATATGAAAATTTCCCTTTACGAAAAAGACGGGCTGACCGATACAAATTACCTGAAAGAGATTTTCGGCGACAAATGCACCATGCAGACCGGCGGCGCGGCTTGGTTTGATACCGTGCCGAAAAACATAAACAAGCGGACGGCTTTTGAAAAGATTTTGGAACGCTTGAAAATTTCGCCGGAAAAATGTGTAATGTTCGGCGACAACGACAATGACGTTGAAGTTTTGAAATATGTCGGTACTCCGATTGCCATGAAGTCGGCAAAGGAAAACGTCAGACAACTCGGAAAATATACGACCGACACCGTTGAAAATTTTTTGATCAAACTTTTGGAGAAACAAAGCGGTAAAAAATCATGACCAACAAAGAATTGAAAGCACTTGCGGATATTGAGCGGGTGAAAAAACTTTACAAATTTGAAGATGAAGCGCGGGACGCGGGCTATAAACTTATCGCCGGAACCGACGAAGCCGGGCGGGGCGCGCTTGCCGGAGATTTGACGGTGGCGGCCGTAATTTTGCCGCCGAATTTGTACATTCCCTACCTTAACGATTCAAAAAAACTCTTGGCAAAAAAACGCGAAACAGTCTTTGATGAAATTATGAAAAAGGCGATTGCCGTTTCGTGCGTCAGAATTTCGCCGGAGGAAGTTGACAAACTCAATGTTTTTGATGCGACTTTGAAGGGAATGTTTGATGCGGTACAAAAACTTCCCGTAAGACCGGATTACGTTTTGACCGACGCGATGAAACAGGATTTCGGCGAAGGAATAAGGGCAAGGTCGGTTGTGCACGGCGATGCCCTTTCCGCCTCCATAGCCGCAGCCTCAATAATCGCAAAAGTCACAAGGGACAGACTTGCCGACGAATGGCACAAACTCTATCCGATTTACGGTTTTGATCACAATCGCGGCTACGGGACAAAATTTCACATTGACACAATAAAGACTTTCGGATATACCCCGATTCACAGAAAAACTTTTTCGCCGGTAAAAGAATTGGTTTCCGGACAAATGAATTTTTTCAATTCGGCAGGATAATTTTTTTCAAGGTAAAATAAAGCGTCTGTCAACGTAGTATTGCGGAGGGGGATTTTTTAATGAATGTAAAGTATGAAACGTCAATTACCGCCGTCGGAAAATTGGCACCGGAATTTTTGGAGAACAACAGCAGCGTCATCATCATTGACGAGGGTATTCGTCCCAATCTTGCGGATATGGTCGTCGAACACGGCAAAGCGGAATTGAAAGAGGACATTGTTGCCGGCGACAAATTGAAGATCGGCAATTCCGATTTTACCGTCGTCAAAGTCGGCGACGTTGCCAACAACACGATTCGCGAAGAAGGTCACTGCACCATTGTCGTAAACGCCGACGGAACAATGCCCGGTCAAATCATTGTAAAGGGAGCAATTCCTCCGCGCCTTCGTTTGGGCAATCAAATTAAATTCTTCTCGAAATAATAAATTTTCGGCAAGAAGTAAAGGATAGAATTTCTCTTGCGCGTTGCGTAAGAGATTTTTTTGTAAAGGCAGGTGAGCGGGTATGTGCGTCGATAAAAAAAATTTGTCGAATGAAGCGGATAAATCTTTGCAAAATTTGGAAGAGTCCCTTCAAAAAATGATGACGGTCACAAAGTCTTTCGACAATTTCCGGCAGATGATGAAAACCACCCGCTCATTTGACGAAGAAGTTGAAGCACAAAAGAAAGCAAGCGAAAAAGCGCTTGTCGATGCCTTTCAACGAATGATCGACCTGTCTTACGAACTGGAAAGAGAAAGCGAAAAAGAATTTTCACATCCGCCGAAAGATGTAAACATTGAAAAATTTCCCGCCGCCGGCGACAAATTTTTTCATCAACTCGTTTCAAAATTGCCCCCGAAAATTCGCCGGTTTCCTTATGCATTTCGCAGAAATCCGAAAGCCGTAATAAAATATTTTGCGGCCATGATTTTCGGCAGAATTTTGGCAATTTTGATGTATGTTTTGGCGGCATTCATTCCGGCACTTCCGATACCGGAATCGGTTGCAGGTTGGATGGGGAAACCCCCTACTTTTGTGGGAAGCGCGCTTGTAAATATGAGGGGATTTGTGGCGGATTTCAGCCCGCAAATGATGGTTGCAACCGTTTCGTCAATTCCGACGGACATAAACAAATTACTTCAAAAAGTCGGAGAATTTTTTCAATATTACGCCAAAAGAACAAGCGCATTTTTCATCAGAGCCGCAAGAAATCCGCGAAGGGCATTTGACGACATTTGCGAATTTTTCAGGACGCGAACCCCGCTTTTGGCGCGTCTTTCAAAATCTGCGGTGGGCGTGGCATTTTCATTTTTGCTGATAAAACTTGCCATGATATTTTTATTGCCGCTTTTCGGCGGTATCGCGCTCACGGTTTTGGGAATAAAAGTTTCGATAATCCTTTTCGTAATTGCCCGAATGATAGCGGACAAGATCGGCGAATTTATCGGAAAGCACATCTTCAAAAGATTGGTGACCGTTTACAAAATGATAAAAGCCGTCCGGAATATGTTGGCGGCGTGGAAAAATTAAGAAAGGAAATTTTTGGTGAACGCATTTTTTATCGGCTTGCAATTTTTGACAAGAATTTCAATCGTCCGCCAAACAATTTGGACGGAAAAGGATTTCGGCGAATCGGTAAAATTCTTCCCGGCGGTCGGTGCGGTCTTGGGAATTTTTTACGCTTTAATCGTCGGGCTTTTTTTGTTTTTGACGGAAGAAAAATTTCCGATGTTTGCCGGCGCGCTCGGATTTTCGGCAACGGTGATTTTGACCGGCGGAATACATTTTGACGGGTTTTCGGATTCGGCGGACGGACTTTTTTCCGGACGGGAGAAAGAAAAAATTTTGGAAATTATGAAAGACAGCCGCGCCGGAGCTTTCGGAGTAACCGCCCTGATAACTTTTTCGGCATTTGAAATTTCCGCATTTATCGAACTTTCAAAAATCTCAATCGTCGAAATTTGCGCGGCTCTTTACTGTATGCCGATAATCGGAAGGCTTTGCATGGTTTTCGTTATCGGATTTTTCCCGTATGCAAGACCGACCGGAATGGGAAAAGCTTTTTCGGATTACACAAATTCCCGGACGATTTTTTTTGCTTTTGTCGAGGGAATTTTGCTTTTGAGCCCGGCGGCAATTTTTTCGGAAAGATTTTTAATCGCGATACCTGCGGCAATAATTTTTTCGGTTGCGGTGACTTTTTGTTTCGGAAAATTTTCGATGAAAAAAATCGGCGGCGTAACCGGTGACATTTACGGAGCCGCCTCAATGCTTGCCGAATTGACTTCCGTGATAATTTTTTTGATAACGGGCGGGGGGATTTTTTGAATGTATTCGGAGATTTTAAAAAATTGTAATTTATGTCCGCGCCGTTGCGGGATTGACAGGACAAAAAATTTCGGGTTTTGCGGAGCCGGCGAAAAAGTCAAAATTGCTTTGGTAAGTTTGCACAAATGGGAAGAACCTTGCCTTGTCGGTGAAACCGGCGCGGGTACGATTTTTTTTTCTCACTGTAATTTGAAATGCGTTTTCTGCCAAAATTCTGAAATAAGTCACGACGGGCGCGGCAGAGAAGTTTCAATCGGGGAACTTGCAAAAATTTTTGTCCGGCAACAAAATTCCGGCGCGGCAAATATCGAACTTGTCACGCCGACTCATTATGTCCCGCAAATTTGTCGGGCGATTGACCTTGCAAAAAAATCCGGATTGAATTTACCGATTGTTTACAATTCAAGTGCTTACGAAAATCCGGAAACGATCGAACTTCTCAAAAATCGCGTCGATGTTTTTCTGCCGGACTTGAAATATTTTGACAATCGGATTGCCGAAACTTTTTCAAACGCTCCGGATTATTTTGAAGTCGCGCTTGCCGCAATTCAAAAAATGTTTGAAATTGCCGGCGAACCGAAATTTGACGAAACCGGAAAAATTTTGAAAGGCGTTATCGTCCGACATTTGATACTTCCGAATTTCAGACGCGATTCGATTAAGATTGTCGAAGAACTTCACAAAGTTTTCGGGGATAAAATTTTTGTCAGTCTTATGAATCAATACACGCCGGTTTTCCGGGCAAAAGACCACAAAAAAATCAACCGCAGACTTACGACTTTTGAATATAATTCCGTCGTAAATCGTGCGATTGAGCTTGACATGAAAAATTGTTTCGTTCAGATCGGCAAGACCGCCGATGAAAAATTTATTCCGAAATGGGATTAAAAATTTAAGCGTTTTTCAAATAATTCTGCGCGGCATTGATAAATTCCCGGAAAAGAGGATGCGGATGATTCGGACGCGATTTCAATTCCGGATGAAATTGACAGCCGACAAACCAGGGATGCAAATCTTTTTCAAGTTCGACGATTTCGACAAGACTGTCGTCCGGCAAAACTCCGGCAATTTTCAAGCCATGTTCTTTGAAGATTTCCCGGAAGTTGTTGTTAAATTCAAAGCGGTGACGATGTCTTTCGCGAATTTCGCCGGGTGTACCTTCTCCGAAATAAGCCGCCGCAGTGAAAGTATCAGGCATGACTTTGCAGGGATACGCGCCGAGTCGCATTGTGCCGCCTTTTTCCGTCACGTTTAACTGCGAATCCATCAGGGCAATTACCGGGTGTTCGGTTTCCGGATTAAATTCGGTTGAGTTCGCGTCGGCAAAATTGCAAACATTTCGGGCAAATTCGATAACGGCGCACTGCATACCCAAACACAATCCGAAAAACGGAATTTTTTTGACGCGCGCATAATTTATCGCCCGAATTTTTCCTTCGACTCCGCGATCCCCGAAACCGCCGGGTACCAAAATTCCCTTGCAACCGCCAAAGACTTCTTCCAAATCGATTTCCGGCGATTCGATTTTTTCGGCATTGACGAAATGAACTTTTACCGCCGTCAAAGAGTCAATGCCGGCATGATGAAGTGCTTCGACGACCGAAATATAAGCATCCGGAAGTTCCACATATTTTCCGACGACCGCAATTTTTACCTTGCGCTCCGGATTTTTTATTTTGTAGACCATGCGCTCCCATTCTTCCATCTTTGCGGGGGATTGGGGCATGTTCAATTTTTCCAAAACGATTTTGTCCAAGCCTTCCTTTTGCATAATCAAAGGCACTTCGTAAATCGTCGATGCGGTCATATTTTCGATTACGGCTTCTTCGTCAACGTCGCAGAAAAGGGCAATTTTTTTCTTCATTTCGCGGGAAATGGGCTGTTCCGTTCTGCAGACCAAAATATCCGGCTGAATACCTATTGCGCGAAGTTCCTTGACGCTGTGTTGAGTGGGTTTTGTTTTGAGTTCGCCCGCCGCGCCGATGTATGGCAAAAGCGTTACATGAATGTAAAGCACGTCATTTTTGCCGACTTCTTTTTTTACCTGCCGGATTGCTTCAAGGAACGGCAGACTTTCAATGTCGCCGACCGTGCCGCCGACTTCCGTTATTACGACGTCTGCTTCGTCTTCTTCGGCAACGGCGTAAACCCGCGCTTTAATTTCGTTTGTGATATGCGGAATTACCTGAACCGTCGAGCCGAGATAATCACCTTTGCGCTCTTTCGAGAGAACGGACCAATAAACTTTGCCGGTTGTCGTGTTTGAATGTTTGCTGAGATTTATATCTATAAAGCGTTCGTAATGTCCCAAATCGAGATCGGTTTCCGCGCCGTCCTCCGTCACAAAAACTTCTCCATGTTGATAAGGACTCATCGTTCCGGGATCTATGTTGATATAGGGATCGAATTTTTGAATGGTGACCTTGAGTCCGCGACTTTTAAGAAGTCTTCCCAAAGAGGCTGCGGTAATTCCCTTACCCAAAGATGAAACAACGCCGCCGGTTACGAAAATATATTTTGCCATGTCATTCTCCTTTTCAGAGTGATATAGTGCCGAATTGAAATCCGTGCGGGAAAATTTTTCCTCCGCGCTTTAAATCTGAATATCTTCAAGTTTCTTTCTGCGCGTTGTGGTTTTTTCGGTTGCCGTACGGGAAGTTGCGGTCTTGGAAGAACGCCGGGTCTTTGTTTCCGGCGGATTCCATTCGACAAGTCCCCACATTCCTTCGCCGGCATATTGAAAACGGCTGTCCATGTTGATCATGGTATAAATTTCGGAAATTGCCGCCGCCTGATTTTGAACCGGCTTATTTTTCTTTTCAATTACGTCGAGAATCAGAGCTTTGTAATGGATCGGATTGTTTTTGCCGGCATCGCTCAAAATTTTATAAGCGAGATCGATCTCCGAAATGTCTTTGAAATCACTTTTTGCCATAAATTTTGCATCCTTTCAAAATGTTGTATCGACAACATTTACAATAAATTTTGTCCGCATCGCGAATGTTTCCGAAGGATATTACAAATTTAAATGTTTTAACCGCCCGCAAACAACTCATTTGAAAAATACATTTTCTGCCAATTTTGTAATTCCCCTGCAAGAAAATTTTATCGAATAAACGGTGAGAATTTTATGATAATTTTTTGCAGGATAGTTGTAATTTGGGCAGAAAAAAACGGTTAAAAAATTTCGGGAAGGTGAACAAAATGGCTGTAAAAGTAGGAAGTGTTACAACACAGGCAACTCCTTTCGGAATGATTCGCGAACCCGGCGAACGTGTTCATGACAAGGAATTGTCTTTTGCGGACGAACTTGACGATAAACGAAAAGATTCCGCCGTGACTCATGAAGAAATGGAAGCCATGCTCAAAAAGATTGACAAACAGGCGGCAAGATTGAGCGCGACTCCCACTTATGACGAACTTAAGGAATACCGGACTCTCATAAAAAATTTTGTCGGCATGGCCGTCGGAAATATGTACGAACTCAACACGCAAGCCGGCTGGGATCGAATGGGGCGGCAAAGAGTTTATACGACCGTCAGAAAAATCGACAGCAAATTGGAAGAAATGGCCGAAAAAATTCGATTGAATCATTCCGAGCAGCTGGACGTAATTGCCGCACATGATGCAATTCGCGGAATGTTGGTTGATTTGTATATGTGACTTGGCGACGCGAATAATATTTTCCGGAAGTTGATTTTGGGAGGAATTTTTTTTGAAAGTTGAAGATTTAAATTTTCGTGATATGTATAAAAATATTTGTCTGCTGAAAGATCCGGAAATCGTTTCGCCGGAAGAAATGACTGCCGTGTTTGAATTTGTTCCGGAAGAAAAAATTAACGCTTGGATTGTCTATTGCCACATTGACGAAAAGGGTTATTTGGTTTTCTTTGTTTTGGCGGGAGCATTGATTTCCGGCGGGAAGGTAAAAATTTTTCCGTGCGGATACAAAAAATTCCTTACAATTCCGCGAGATAAAATTCAACAGTCCGAAATTTTGACGGTTACCGAAGATTTTTCCGAAGCATTCAAAGATAAAATTGAAATAATAAACGACGTTTGTGCAGTCCCCGAAACAAAAGAAAAGACCCGTTTTGTAAAATCGATCGACAATTTTCGTCACCCGTCTTTTCCGGATGATGTTGTCGTTTATATTGCCGGCGACGACAAAAATTTTGTCCCGGCGTTTGTGCGTTGCATAAATATCGAAGAAAATATTTTTGAGGGCGAATTGCTGACGGACGTTCCGACCGGAAATTTAAAAGCCGGAGATTTGATAAAATTCGGGATCGGAGATTTTGCCGGAGAAAGTTTTCTTTGCAACATCGGCGGTCAGTGTTTGGAGAAAGTATAAATGGCAAATGTTCAAAAAATTATCGAAGAAATTTCCCGGCTTGCGGCGGGAAAATCCAAAATCAGATTGATGGAAGTTTGCGGGACTCACACGGTTTCCATTTTTCGCTCCGGGATAAGGCAGATTTTGCCGGAAAATGTCGAACTTGTTTCCGGTCCCGGCTGTCCGGTATGTGTGACCGGCGACGAATATATCGACAAAGCTCTTGCTTATTCGGATCGCCCGGATTGTATAATTGCGACTTTCGGCGATATGTTGAAAGTTCCGGGAAGTAAATCAAGTCTTTCCGAAAAGGCGGCGGAAGGCGCGGACATCAGAATAATTTATTCGCCGCAGGATACTTTGAAAATTGCTGAAGAAAATCCGGACAAAAAAATAATCTTTTTGGCGGTCGGTTTTGAAACAACGGCACCGACGGCGGCGGCAACGGTTTTGGCGGCGAAGGATAAAAACATAAAAAATTTATATATGCTTTCATCTCAAAAATTGGTACCGCCGGCTTTAAAAATGTTGCTCAAAAATCCGGAATTGAAAGTTGACGGGTTTTTACTTCCCGGTCACGTTGCGGTCGTTATCGGAACCGAGCCTTTCAAATTTTTGGCGACGGAGTATAAAATTCCGGGAGTCGTCGGCGGATTTTTGCCGGAAGAAATTTTGCGGGCACTTGTCAACTTATTGAAACAAATTGACGAAAAAAATCCCAAAATCGACAACGAATATAAATCCGTCGTTCGTCCGGAAGGAAACGTAACCGCTCAAAAAATTTTATCGACGGTTTATGAAGTTTCCGATGCAAATTGGCGGGGATTGGGAAAAATTCCGGATTCCGGCTTGAAAATGCGAAGTGATTTTGCCGATTTCGACATTGAAGAAGTTTTGCCGGTTGAAGTCGAAAAATTTGAAAAGAAAACCGCCTGCCGTTGCGGTGAAGTTCTCTGCGGAACGATAACGCCGCCGGAGTGTAAACTTTTCGGCAAGGCTTGCGATCCTTTGCACGCGGTCGGGCCGTGTATGGTTTCCGTTGAAGGCGTTTGTGCGGCTTGGTATAAATACGGCGGCGGAAAATTTAATTTCGGCAATTCTTTCTGAGTTCGGCGAAAAACTTTTTTGTAATTTCGCGACATTCGTCCTCCAAAACTCCGGCAACGACTTCAATTTGATGATTTAAATTCGGGTTGTTCGTAATGTTGAAAAGAGATTCGGACGCGCCGAATTTTGAATCGGTAACACCGTAAACAAGCCGGGAAATTCTGCTCAAAACCGCCGCGCCGGCGCACATCGGACAAGGTTCCATAGTCACATACAAAGTACAGCCGGAAAGCCTTCTGCGATTTAAAATCCGGCTTGCCTCCCGGATTGTCAAAATTTCGGCATGAGCGGTTGCGTCGTTAAACTGTTCGATACGATTGTGATTTTTGCAAATTAAAATGCCGTCCTCATTTGTGAGAACGGCACCGACCGGGATTTCGCCTTCATCGTAAGCCTTTAATGCTTCGGTCAAGGCGATTTTCATTTGCGTTTCATCGCTCTGCACTTAACATCCTCCTTTCTCAATTACCCAAAAGTTGACCCATATTCCATCCGTGAAAGTGAAACAACGTATTCGCGCCGGTGCTTGTGAGTTCAAGTTTGTAGGCTTCGGGGAAAACGCCGTTATCTTCTTCATGCTTTTTCATTACGCGCTTTAACGTGCCGGCAAAACTGCCGTCCCCTTCTCCGTCACGATAATTGTTTTTTTTGTCGAAACGTCGCCCGGTTTCACTTTCGATTCCCTTCACGCGAGCGATTCTCTCTATCCTCTCGACCATCATGCTCTCCTCCTTTGATATGTCGCAATTCCTTTTGCGACCTGCAGAAATTATATCGGCGAAAAAGTCGATTTGCTTAAATTATACAAAAAGAACCCCGCCTTTTACGGCAGAGTTCCTTTTATTCATTAAAAAAATGAAAATGCTTACTTGAGTGCGTCACCAAGTTTTGAATTGGTATCGCGAGCCGCCGCGACACTTTCCGCAAATTTGGCTTTTTCTTCTTCCGAGAATTTGACTTCGACAATCTTTTCGCAACCGTCTTTGCCCAAAATGACCGGAACGCCGATGCAAAGATCTTTTTCGCCGTATTCGCCGTCAAGATAGACGCAGCAGGGAATAAGTTTTTTCGCATCAAGCGCAATGGCTTCGACAAGTGCCGCAGCCGCCGCACCCGGAGCATACCAAGCGGAAGTTCCCAAAAGTTTCGTAAGGGTTGCGCCGCCGACTTTGGTTGCTTCGACCGCTTTGGAAATCGCTTCCGCGCTCAAAAGTTGAGTTACCGGGATACCGCGATAAGTTGCAAGGCTTACGAGCGGAACCATTGTCTTGTCGCTGTGACCGCCGACGACCATGCCGTCAACATCGGTCGGGGTTGCGGGATAGCCGGCTTCTTTCAAAGCTTCGGCGAGATAATAGCGGAAACGGCTGCTGTCAAGCATACCGCCCTGACCGATAATGCGGTTGCGCGGAAGTTTGCTGTCTTTCAAGGTGAGATAAGTCATTGCGTCCATCGGATTGGAAATTATTACCAAAATCGCGTCCGGTGAATATTTGAGAATCTGATCGACAACGCTCTTGACAATTTTTGCGTTGGTGCCGATAAGGTCTTCGCGACTCATGCCCGGCTTGCGCGGAATACCGGAAGTGATTACGACAACCTGAGAGCCTGCCGTCGCTTCATAGTTGTTTGTAACACCCGTTACCGTCGTATCAAAGTTAAGCATATGCGCCGTCTGCATGATGTCCATCGCTTTGCCTTCGGACAAACCTTCTTTAATATCAATGAGAACGACTTCACTTGCAAAACCTTTTGTCGCCAAAACATTTGCTACCGTCGCACCGACGTTACCCGCACCGACTACAGTTACTTTCATCGTTAAAATTCCTCCTAAACAAAAAGCCTTTGTTACCATTTACCGGGATTATTCTTTAATAATTGAAATTAACCTTCAGAAAAAATTTTTTTGACCGAAAAATTTTCAGGCTTCGGAAAACTCATCTTTACCCACGCCGCAGAGCGGGCAAACAAAATCTTCCGGCAAATCCTCAAATTTTGTTCCCGGTTCAATGCCGTTATCCGGATCGCCTTTTTCTTCGTCGTATTCGTATCCGCAAACGTTGCAAACCCATTTCTTCATATCGAAATCCCTCCCCGAAAAATTTTTTTGAGTTTATCACAAGCGGAAATATTTGTCCGGATATTTTGAAAATTTTCCGAAAAAATTTTTTTGCTTTTTGATTTTGCCGAAAGAAAAATCCCTCCCGAATGTTGAGAGGGATTTTTTATCTTGAGAATCCGCATTTTACACATTTCTGTCGACCGCAATGGCAATGTCGATCTTGTGACCGCCCAAGTCCATTTCGACCGTCAAATACTGTGATTCGCTTATTTTGATGGAAAAGCCTTCACCTATCGTCAAACTCGGAGTGGAAATATCAACCTCAAGTTCCATCTGCGTCAAATTGGTTGCCGCGTTCGCCGAAAGCATATTTGACATTTCGGAAATGGCACTTTGAGCCATCGCGTCAAATTCGGCAACCGGCATACCCATCATCATGGTGGACGCGATAAATTTTGCCGTGTCTTCGTTCATGTTGTAAACGACATTGCCGCGCATCTGTTTGGTAAAGCCCACCATTACGACAACGCCGAGGCTTGTTGCATTCTTGTCCTGCAGATATACTTTTGTACGTTTCGGAGTGGGAAAGCCTATCTGCGGCATGACCGTCATGAATGCGTCGATAAAAGGATTAACAAGTTTTGCATCCACGTTTTATCAATCTCCTTCCGCAAATCCGACATTTATGCAAATATCGCCGAAATCCGTTGCCGCCGTAATCTTGAAAGTTGTCAACTTCGGACTGGCCACTCTTATCCCCGCTCCGCAAATTGTTCCCGGAGGAGTGATTCTCATCTCCTTATCCTTGAAAACGTCGTTGACGTTTGAAACGCCGCGCCCGACAATTATGTTGGCGGTTTCTTCGACCGCATCGTTGGCTTCGTCGTCGGTAACTTCGTCCGTTCCCATCATCTTTGCGGCAAACCCCTTCATGGTTTCTTTTGTCATGTACATTATTGCGCGCCCGCTCGGCGAGCCGGTCAATCCGATTATGACCGCAATTCCGTTGACTTCAAGATATTTTTTGTCGTAGAGTTCAAGCTCCGGCTCGACTTTCAGATCGATTATCCGCAAAAGTCCCTGTCTGAGCGCACGAACAAAAGCCTTGCCGTAAGATTCGCGCAAAACCGCAATCCGACTGACTTTTTGCTGACACATCATCATCAGCGTATCTATTATGTCATTCGTGCTTACCGGTTTTTGCAAAAACGCACCTATTCCGACGGCGGTTCCCTGCGCGACCAAATTTGCGTCTTTCATCGCGCTGATCATGACGATCTTTGCATCCGGATCGATTGCCTTGATTCGCCTGCTGCATTCTATTCCGTCCGCATCCGGCAAATTCATGTCCATCGTCACAAGTTCCGGATTATGCTCTTTGTAAAGCTCCAACGCCTCTGCGGCATCTTTCGCCATTGCAACGACTTCAAAATTCGTCTTTGACAAATGATTTGAGAGTATTGCGCGACTGACTTTGGAGTCATCAACAATCATTACCTTGACTTTTTCCACCGGTACTCACCCGCTTTTTTCAATTTCATTGATTCCACTCCTCATGTATTGCACACTTTGCGGCTTTTAAATTCTATGCTTTAAAATAAAATCCCTGCCGCCGCAAAAAAATTTTCAAAATTTTGTATAAGCGGCG
Organism: uncultured Selenomonadaceae bacterium; assembly: GCA_905236255.1. Taxonomy (GTDB): domain Bacteria; phylum Bacillota; class Negativicutes; order Selenomonadales; family Selenomonadaceae; genus Quinella. The sequence goes on from CAJOPK010000265.1 coordinate 13,157, forward strand.
TTACTCTGCCACATATAAGTTGAATCTTGCAGACGATCTTTTCGATAGTTTTTGAAATCCGCCAACGCCCTGCGAAATTCTCCGCCGCCGGCAACCGGTTCGATCCTTACTCCGAAAAAATTTTTTAAATCGTCAAGTTTTACGTCGTCCAAAAAAATATCTTCGCCGGCTCGGAGTGAAGATTCCGGGATTAAAATTCCGTCCGGCTTTCCCGGAAAATTTTTCAAAGATTCGCGAATGTCCCCGCCGGTCAAAAGTCCGGAAACATTCACGGTATTGCCGAAAAAATTGTTGACGACCGGAATAATATTGACCGTCAAATTTTTGTTTCGTACGGTTTCTTCGGCGGCAAGATTTTTCAAGACCGGAGAAATTGAAGTTCCGCAAATTACGTCAAGCCGGATTTTTTCGCCGGAATTTTTGATTTCTTCCGCTTTAAATTCTTCGACAAAATTCCGGGTAAGACCGATCCCGTTGTCAAGTTGCGGAAAGTCGTCGTAAAATTCGACGGGCGGCATTTCAAGCCCGGCAAGAAAATAAAATTCGTCCCCCAAGTAAATGAAAGTCTGTCCGGATTCGTCACGGATTTTTTGTTGATATTTTTCGACCTGCTCAATGACCTTCAACGCGCCGGATTTATCGAATTGTGTCAAATGGAATTTATCCCGGCGGTGCTTTGTGATTCCGACCGGAACTATTGCAAGGCTCAAAACATTCGGACGGCGTTTCAAAAGTTCGGTTATCGTAAAGTCCAATTCTTTGCCGTCGTTTAAATTCGGGCAGAGTACAATTTGTGTGTGATATTCGACTCCGGCACTTTCCAATTTGTCGAGATTTTCGGAAATTTTCCCGGCAAGAGGAGTCCGCAGCATTTTTTGACGGACTTCCGGATTCATCGCATGGACGGAAACAAACAGGGGCGACAGATGAAAATTTCTTATGCGTTTAAAATCGTCGTCAGTCAAATTCGTCAGGGTTATAAAATTTCCGTACAAAAAAGACATTCGATAATCGTCGTCCTTGACGGAAAGAGAGTTCCGCATTTTCGGGGCAATCATATCGACGAAACAAAAAACGCACCGATTTTTGCAGCGTCGTATTCCGTCAAAAACCGCCGATTCATATTCCGCGCCGAGTTCTTCGTCAATCTTCTTTTGAAACTTAAAAATTTCATGCCCGCCGTCCTCATGTTCAATCAAAATTTCAATCTTTTTGTCGGCAAGCATAAAACTCAAATCTATGATGTCACGCGGTTTTTCCCCACAAATTTCCAAAATTCCGTCACCCGGCCTGAGTCCGATTTTTTCCGCGATACTTCCGGGAGTTATTGCGGCGATTTTTCCTTTCAAAATTTTCACCCGCTTCGATTTCTCCAAAATTTTATTCTGCCGTAAAATATACCGGAGAATTTATTTTTTGTGAAGTTTTCAAAAACTTTTTTCGACCGGAAAATTTTTCGATTATATGATAATATTTCCGGCGGAATATATAAAAAAATTTTTGAGGAGCATTGAAAATGAAAATTATTGAAGCAAAAGCCGAACTTGTCGGCGAACTTGACGGCGAAAAAGTCATAAAACATATCGAACGAGCCGGGCGAGTTTGTTATAAAAGCGAATCGCGAATCAGTGACAATTCGGCGGAAAAATTTATTTCAAACATTTTGAAAAGCGGTCATGAATCCGTTATCGAACACGCCGGAGCAACTTTCAAAATAATTTGCGATCGCGGCGTAACTCATGAAATTGTTCGGCACAGAATTGCAAGTTATTCGCAGGAATCAACCCGTTATTGTGATTACACCAACGACGAAAAATTCGGCGGCGAATTGACTTTTATAAAGCCTTGCTTTTGGACGGAAGGCGACGAAAATTTTGCACTCTGGAAAGA
>CAJOPK010000266.1 GCA_905236255.1 uncultured Selenomonadaceae bacterium
ATATTTTCCCTCCCGTTTTCAATTTTAAAACATTTTTTCATTATAATCAATCGGGAAAAATTTTCTGCGAATTTTCTTATCCTCCTCCGCCGACAAGATAAGCCTTACCGCCAGACAATTCAATTTTTCTTGCGAACTCTTTTTCGTTCATCCGAGTATTCTCCCGATTACAAGATAAATTTTCCCGCCCGTCCGTTAAATTAAAATTCGGTTTATTTGAAATTTTGGATCAATCGAAGTTATTTTCGTTTTTAAAGACTTTTTGAAGTTGCACTTTCAATTCCGGGACATCTTCAGTCAAAATTTTCCATAACTCTTCCAAATCAATGTTTTCATAATCGTGAGCGTGAATATTCCTAAGTCCTTTAATTTCATTCCAAGCAATATCGGAATGATTTTCCTTAAAATTTTCGGTCAATCGGGTTGTCAATTCGCCGATTTGAATTATACACATTCCGCACGACATTTGAAAAGCAAAATCCGCTTCAAAAGCCTTCAAAGAATTTCCAAATCTTTGAATCAAAATCTCAATCTTGTCACAGTATTCGATAATTTTTTTCACAACGGTTTTGTTTACCCGGCGTTTATCTCTCATACAAAACTACCTCATCGTTTTTGAGTTCGCTCAAAAATTCTTTGTCGGAAATTCCGGTGCTGACCAAATCGACTTGACAATCAAATTCTTTTTCCAAATCATTGACAAAACCGAAATATTTCAAACCGAGAACTTTTCCTTTTGTATACAAAAAATCCACGTCGCTTTTGTCGTCAGCTTCGCCGCGAGCATAAGAGCCGAAAAGCGACAATTTTTTCACTTCGTACTTTTTTGCAATCGGCACGGCTTTTTCGCGTATCATTTCGATTGTGTAACGCGGTTTGTTTTTTTCGTTCATCCGAGTATCCTCCCGATTACAAGATAAATTTTCCCGCCCGTCCGTTAAATTAAATTCCGATTATGTCGTTAAAATTTTATCCATTCGGCATCGGAAAAATCCATATTTTCATTTTCTTCCATTGCGGCTATTTTTCTGCATTCAATCTCGCCGGGTTCCAAAATAAATTCTCCGGCTTTATATGCGGCAATTCCTTTTTTAACGGCATCTATTTCTGATTCTGCTTCAACTTCAAACTCATCGGAAACGGCTTCTTCGATAATAACGCAATATTTTTTCAACATTTAAATTTTCCTCCTGTATTTTCCGCGTTCGACAAATTCTACAATTCCTTTATCTCTCAAAAATTGTAATTGCTGTCGAATTTTCGCTTCAATGTTAATGTTTGAATTATGCCGACTTTTCAAAAAATCTTTAAAGAGGTAAATATCTTTCAAGGTAAAGTATTCGGTTTTTAACTCATTTATGCAATTCAGTACGTCAAGCATCCAACCGCGAAAATTTAAATTATTGGTTTGCAAAGATTTTATTTGCTCGTACTGCGTTAAGACTTTTTCTGCATTTGTTTCCAGTCCGTCTCGTATAATTGCTATTTTGCCTTGATCGGGAATTTTTTCGTACAAAATATTACAACCCGTCCAACCGTGTCTTTTGGCATTTCCGGCTAAAGGTTTTCGCTTTTCTATCAAATCCGGCGTAAAAAAGAATTTCGGTACAAAAACCAAATCCGTCACCGAAAAATTTGCGGAGTAGCACATAACGAAAAGTTGCGGATTTAAATTCCCGGTAATTCTTTCAATCATCGTTTGATAAGCTCCGTCCGGAATTTTAACTCCGAAATTGTTTTTCTTGCTCTTGAGTTCAAAGATTTCACCGCAATTTTTACAACGAATGTCGGCTACGGGCAAATTATTTTTCATCTTGTCAATGTGAGAATTGCCGCAACACGGGCAAAATAAATTCTTTGCAAGCCACAATTCACTCATCACACGAATTTTTTGAGAATTGCTTTTGTAATTCAATGCGGAAGTTTCATCAAGTTTGAGATTCATAAAGGAAAGACCTTCCTTCAAAAATTTTTAAAACTCATCAGGTGAAATTCCGGGAGAATTGATCGCGCAAAATTACGTCGTGACTGCCGCCTTCAACAATCGAAGTCGCCGAAACCAAAGTAATTTTCGCCTTTTCGCGAAGTTCCGACAAATTCAATGCGCCGCAGTTGCACATCGTCGAACGAATTTTGGCAAGAGTGTTTGTCATATTGTCTTTGAGAGGTCCGGCGTAAGGTACATAAGAATCAACGCCTTCCTCAAATGAAAGTTTGCGGTCGCCTCCCATGTCATAGCGTTGCCAGTTACGCGCACGGTTTGAACCTTCGCCCCAATATTCTTTGTAGTAGGTGCCGTTAATCCGGATTTTATCGGTCGGTGATTCGTCGAAGCGTGAAAAATATCTGCCGAGCATAAGGAAATCCGCGCCCATAGCCAAAGCCAAAGTCATATGATAATCGTGGACAATGCCGCCGTCCGAACATACGGGAATGTAAACGCCCGTCTCTTTGAAATATTCGTCGCGCGCCCGACAGACGTCGATAACTCCGCTCTTCGCCGCGCAGGTCGTGTTCATGAAAAAAATCACCGCGACAATCACAGCGATAAAAAAATTTTTCGCACGCATAAAAGTTTCTCCTTAGTCGCGAATTCTGTCACGCAAAATAACGTCGTGACTGCCGCCCTCAACAATGCTCGTCGCGGAGACCAAAGTTATCTTCGCCTTGTCGCGCAGTTCAGACAGATTCAACGCGCCGCAATTACACATCGTCGAACGAATCTTTGCAAGCGTAGAATTCATGTTGTCCTTGAGCGCACCGGCATAAGGAACGTAAGAATCAACGCC
>CAJOPK010000267.1 GCA_905236255.1 uncultured Selenomonadaceae bacterium
ACACGTCGAATCCGGCTCAAGCGTTCAAGATTACATTCTTCAGAGTGATTTGACCAGAACAAATGTTGATGCGGTAATTAAAGGTGCGCGTGTAGTCAAAGAATGGAAAGAAGCGGACGGCGGTTATGTCGTAATTATGGAAGTTCCCCTTTTCGGTGTAAGCAAAAGTCTTTCAAGTGCGGTAATGCAACCTCCGACGGCTCCGCCGGCACCTTTCCCGGCTCCCGAAGTTATTCCTTCGGTCGGTGCGGGCAGCAATACCGGCTCGACTTCTTCTTATACGACGATAGGCGGCGGTGAAGGAATGGCAAACGGCGGATTTACCGGCGTAATAGTCGATTGCACGGGCTTGGGACTTAATCCGGTAATGAGTCCGGTAATCAAAAATGTAAACGGCACAAAACTTTACGGTCATGAAAATCTCAATTACGATCTCGTAATTCGCGACGGTATGGTAAACTATGCAAACAATCGCGGTCAGGCACAGCGCGCCGGCTCAAATCCTTTGGTTGTGAGAGCTGTCCGTGTTGAAGATCACAATGCAAATCCGGTCGTCAGTGTTGAGGACGGAAGCAGAATTTTGATTGAAAACGGCGCAAGCGGATTTTTGACAAAGACGGCGGTAGTTTTCCTGTATTAAGCGGGTGATTGAAATGTTGAAAAGATTTTCAAAAATAATTGCCGGCGGATTTTTGGCGGCGGGATTGTTTACATTCCCCGTAAGCGCGGCACCTTTGGACTTCGACGCAAAGGCGGCGGTAGCCGAATACACTCAAAAACTTCAGGCGCAACCGAATAACGCCGTCCTTTACAACAATCGCGGAGTTGCCTATAAAATGCTCGAACAATATCAAAAGGCATTGGAAGATTTAAATCGGGCAATTCAACTCGATCCGAATTATTCCGACGCTTACAACAATCGCGGAACCGTTTACGACAAACTCAATCAAAATGACAAAGCAATTTCCGATTACAGCCGGGCGATTCAATTAAATCCTCAAGATGCGGTCGCTTACAACAATCGCGGATATGTGGTCGGATATTTGGCAAATTTCGCCGAAAATTCCGGAAAGCCCGAAAGCGTTTACAAGGAACAATATCGGCGGGCAATGGCTGATTTTGACCGGGCAATTTCCCTGAAACCGGATTATGCGGAGGCTTTTCAAAATCGCGGCGATTACAACAATTTGACGGGAAATTATCAGGCAGCGGTCAACGATTTGACGCGCGCCATTGAACTCGGTATTCGTACATCGGATATTTACACGTTGCGCGGTGTTGCCAATAAAAATCTTGAACACTACGATGCGGCAATTTCCGATTACGGGACGGCACTTTCCATTGATCCGAAAAACGGCACGGCTTACAACAATCGCGGTTTCATATATTACAATGTTCGCAAGGATTATGTTCGTGCGCTTGATGATTTCAAGGCTGCTCTTGAGGCAGGCGGCGGCGGCACTTCTCTTTTCACAAATATTGGGAACTGTTTCTATTATCTCGGCGAATATGATATGGCAATCGACAGCTACACGCAGGCACTTTCGATAAATCAGAATTTTCAGGGTGCCGTAAAAGGTTTACAGGCGGCAATGGCTGCAAAATCAGGAAGAAGATAAAATTTTATACTCTTGACGGACAATCTTTCTTACTGCAGGTCGCGCAGGATTTTTCCCCGACTTGCAGATTTTTTTCGTCCGATTCGACTTTCTTCAATCCGATAATTGCCGTTATTGATTTTCGCGGAATCAACATCATTGAAATACTCAATTTCATTCCGATCTTTTCCGCTCCGGAAATTTCAAACAATCCCTTTTGATGTTCAAGCGACCATTCGCCGTAACCGGGACTGTAACGGCTTTTCATTTTAAATCCGTCCTTTGAAATTTCCCGAAAAATTGCCTTTTCGGTTTCATCTGCTGCCTGTTCGACGGCGGCGGTGGCGGCGGCATCAATAAGCATGGCGTTCAAATATCTTCCGTTGCGAAATTCGGAAGTGACTTCTTTTTCTATTTTTTCGCCGACGGTCAAGGCAAGACATACGACTTTTTCGCAATCGGAAAGATGTTTGATAACGGAATCTCCTTCAATGACAAATTCCGGAGAAGATTTTACCTTGTGGTTTTCGCAATCGTAATCGTAAATATTCCAAATGCCGCGCACGTCCAGAAAAGGAAGTGCCTCTTCACGGGCATCGGTTATGTTTTGTTCGTCGAATTTTGCGGCATTTCTCAATCCGGCATAACGGCGCGTTTCCGCCGCATCAATCTCCAAAATTCTTGCATTGTAAATCGGCATTTTTCAATCAATCCTTTCAATCACGCCGGCACAGTCCGCTCAAAATTATTTTCAATTTCAATCCGATATTTTCGCGAAAAGAAATATTTATTCTGCTGTAAGCCGCCGCCTGATAAATCGAATGGAAAAGCTCCGAAATCAATTCCGGCGGAATGTCGGCTCGAAATTCTTTCCGGCGTTGACCTTCCTTTATAATCTCGTCGAAAATCCTTCCGAATCCCGGCGAAGAATTGGGCGGCATTTTTTCCGGGTTGTCCGAATGTTCGACCGAACTCCTCAAAAGCGGCAAAACAAAACGATTTTCGTCAACAATTTCGGCGGTAAGCATACAGGCAAGTTCCAAAAGTTCCGAAGAATTTTTATTTTCCGCACGACCTTCCGCAACTTTTTCACCGACACGCGAAAAGAGATTTTTCAAAAGATTCATCAGGACTTCTTCTTTTGACCCGAAATAATTGTAAAAAGTTCCGACCGCCAAACCTGCCGTTTCCATAATCAGCGCAAGGGAAGTTCCCGAAAAACCGCGCTCGCGAAAAAGTTTGTTTGCCGCCGTCAAAATTGCTTTTTCGGCACGAATTTTTTTTTCTTCTCTCTTTCCGATTTTTTCGTTCATTACCGCCACGCCTTTCCGAAAAAATTATTCGGAGTGATTTTATCAAAATGCCGGAAAATTCGCAACCTTTCGATTAAACAGGTACACAAAATCTCAAATGATTTATTGCCGAAAGAAAATGGTTCGCGGGCACTTCCGGGCAAATTGCCCCGTTGATTTTGCACTTCACAAAAAATTGCCGCTGTGATAATATCGGCGGGAAAATATTTAAAAGGAGATGCGTATAATGTCAACAATAATTGCCCCTTCGATTCTGTCGGCAAATTTTGCCCGGCTTGCGGACGAAATAAAAAAAGTGGAAGATGCCGGTGCGGAATATATCCATATTGACGTAATGGACGGAACTTATGTCCCGAATATTACTTTGGGATCTCCGGTCGTCAAAAGCCTTCGCCCTTATTCCAAAGCCGTTTTCGATGTTCACCTTATGACCGAACATCCGGAAACTCACATAAAAAGTTTTGCCGACGCCGGCGCGGATATAATTACCTTTCATGCTGAAGCGGCGCGGCATTCTCACAGAGTGGTTCAGCAAATTCATGATGCCGGTTGCAAAGCCGGAGTCGCGATAAATCCGGGTACTTCCCTTTCCATGATTGAAGAACTTGTGGAAGATGTTGAAATGGTTTTGATTATGACAGTCAATCCGGGTTTCGGCGGTCAAAAGTTTATTGAGTCGATGCTCGGAAAAATTCACATGCTCTATCACATGATCCGGGAAATGGAAACGGAATGTGACATTGAAGTTGACGGCGGAATAAATGCGGAAACTTCCGTTCTTGTCCGGGAGGCCGGCGCAAATGTTCTCGTTGCCGGTTCCGCGATTTATTGCGCTCCGGATATTGCGCAAGCGATAAAAGATATTCGCGGAAAAGAAATCGTTCATCATCATGATTAAACCGTCACGGAGGATATAAATTGCGGGAAATTTTAAGTGCTTTGCTTAAAGACGGCGGCGTTTCGGAATTTGAAAAAGTTTTTTCGGAGCGCGGCGAGTTTTTTGTTTACGGTGCTGCGGGGACTCAAAAAGTTGCGGCAATTGCGGCGGCTTACTCAAAAAATCCCCGCCCGACCGTAATTTTGGTGAGTTCCGACGAAAAAATTTCCGCTCTGCTTGCAGACTTGGAAGAATTTTTGCCTGAAGTCGAAATTGCCGAATTGCCGGAACTTGACCTTGCAAAAGTGAATGCGACGGCAACCGGCATCGAACGCCGCGCCAAAAGATTGGAGATTTTGTCAAAACTTGTCGCCGGCGAAAATTTGATGGTTTTGGCAACGGCGGCGGCGGCGGTCAAAAAAGATTTTTCCCGGAAAGATTTTGAAAAAGTTCGACTCAATTTTAAAATCGGTCAAAAAATCCGGCTTGAAGATTTAATCGAAAAATTTGCAGCCGCCGGCTACGAGCGGGATTATGAAGTTGACGGCGCGGGGAAATTTTCCGTGCGCGGCGGGATTGTCGATATTTTTGCGATAAATTCCCCGAAACCCTGCCGGATTGAATTTTTCGATGAAGAAATTGATTCAATCCGGGAGTTTAATCTTGAAACAAAACGCTCCGAAAAAAATATTTCGGAAGTTTCGATTATGCCGATTTTCGGCGGCGACGAAAAAAATTCGGAACCCTTTTTGACTTGCGCCGGTGAAAAAGGCACCGTTATTTTTGACGAGGCATCAAGGATTGACGAGGAAATTAAAAATATCGTCAAGGAAAATCCGGAAGTCAAAAAGGATATTTTTACTTTCAACGATCTCATAAAAAGTTCCCGCGCCGGAAGTTTGATTTACTTTGAACTTATGCAAAAGAAAATTCGCGGCGCAAAATTTGACAAGATGATTCAAATTGTTGCCGAAAATGTTCCGGTATTTCACGGGCAGATAAATTTTCTCAAAGATGAAATTCGGCGCAAAATCGAAAACGGCGGAAAGATTTTTCTTACCGCCGGCTCCCCGAACAAACTTGCCGGAATGAAAAACTTGCTTGCCGAAAATCAAATTTCGGAAGGCGATTCGATTAAATTTGAAACCGGGTCACCTTCCGAAGGTTTTTGTTTTCCCGGCGCAAATTTGACGGTAATAACCGAAAAAAATGTTTACGGACAGAAATCCGGTCGCCGGACAAAAAAATATTCCGAAAATGCCGGCGAAAGAATCAAACATTTTCGCGACATAAATCCCGGCGATTATGTCGTCCATCCGGAAAACGGTATCGGAAAATATATCGGAACGGAAACTTTGGAATTTGACGGACTGAAAAGGGATTATCTGCAGATTCAATACGGCGGGGAGGACAAACTTTATATCCCCGTCGAGCAGGTTCGTTATTTGCAAAAGTATATTTCGGACGACGGCGGCGTTCCGAAACTTTCGCGCTTGGGTTCAGGCGATTGGATTCGGGCAAAGTCGCGGGCATC
>CAJOPK010000268.1 GCA_905236255.1 uncultured Selenomonadaceae bacterium
TGAGGTGCGGGAGCGGGAGCCGCCGCAGGTGCCGTTGCTTGAGGTGCGGGAGCCGCCGCGGGAGGCGGTGCGTTCAAGTCCATAATCACAACTTCAACTTTTTCGACTTCCGAAATATTCATGACCGCCTCTTCGACTGCTTTTTCTTCAGCCGAAGAAACAAATACGACTTCAAAAGAACGCTCAAATTTTTCCTGTTCCAAATCCTCAGCCGGCGGAATTGACTTTATTGCCTCGCCGAGTTCGTCCAACGCATTCATGACCATGTAAGAACGTGCGGACTTCAAAAGGCAGGATTCCGACAAAGTTACGGTAATGTGCATGGCACGCATACCGTCTTTTTCCGCCTCTTTTATTACAGTCTTTTCGGTTTCCGTCAAATCCAAAATTGCTTCGGCAACCGCATTGTTTGCGGGAGCAGCAGGTGCCGCCGCGGGAGCAGCCGCTTGAGGTGCGGGAGCCGCATCGCCGCCGGCTGCGGGGGGCGGTGTGCCTTTGGAGATTGAACTCAATTTTGTTACCAAGTCCGATACATCGATAAGGTCTTCCGGTTCGCCGTTTCCTACATTGTCAATCATCTGTTCGAGAGAATCGACGCACTTGAAAAGCGTATCTATAATATCTTCGCTGACTTTGAGTTGTTCTTTGCGAAGAAGATCGAGAACGTCTTCCATTTCGTGAGTAAGTTCGGCGATTTTGTTGTAACCCATTGTCGCCGACATACCTTTCAGCGTGTGTGCGTTTCGGAAAATTTCGTTGAGTACGGATAAATCTTCCGAATTATCTTCCAATCCCAGCAAGCCGTCATTCAGAGATTGCAAATGTTCATGCGACTCGTCAAGAAACATATCCATGTATTGATTAGTTTCCATTTATACTCCTCCTGTTGTTTTATGGTGTCGTTTTATCTTAACGAAAACCGATAAAATCGGCTCCCGGCTGTTTGGTGAAAGCGTTCGATAAACACTCTATCTTTGAACCGCCTCGACGATTGCCTCCGCAATTTTTCCCAGCGGTCTTACTTCGTCGGCAAGTCCGGCATCGACTACCGCCTTCGGCATACCGTAGACCACGCAGGTAGGTTCGTCTTGAGCTATCGAATAACCGCCCGTTGCTTTGATCTTCTTCATACCTTCGCAACCGTCGCAACCCATTCCGGTCATTATCACGGAGACAAGGTCTTTGCCGAATTGTGCCACCGAATCAAACATTACATTTACTGCCGGTCTGTGGTTTCCGACCGGCGGCTCCTGACTGAGCAAAATTTTTCTCCCGCCGCCGGCAACCGGTGCAACTCTCATATGATAATTACCGGGTGCTATATAAACTTGACCGGCTTTTATGATTTCGTCGTGTTCGGCTTCCTTTACCGAAATTTCGCTGATTGAGTCCAACCTGTCGGCAAGGGACTTCGTAAATCCCGCCGGCATATGTTGGACAATCACCACGCCGCAGGGCAAATTTCCGGGAAGTCGCGTTATCACGCTTTGAAGTGCCTGAGGACCGCCCGTCGAAGTTCCTATGGCTACAAGTTTTTTGCCGCCGTTGCCGAAACTTACCGCCGCAGGTTTCTTTGCCGGCGGAGCGGTTGCGGAAGGGACTTTGTTTATTACGGGCTTTTGTCCCAAGACAAGTCCGGTTCTTCGCTTGACTTCGATTCTCTTTGTAGCCGGCGGTCCGGACGGTTCTGCCGGTTTCGGGGTAAAGACAAGCGGCTTTGAAACTGCCGAGGACGGTCGTGTACGGGTGACTTTCGCCTTTACCGCCTCACGACACTTTTCAAGAAGTTCGTCCTCAATCGTATCAATTTTTGAAATCGACCCGCCCGCCTTGCTTATGAAGTCCACCGCACCGAGTGCCAACGCTCTGATTGTCGCGTCCGTCCCTCTTTGCGTCAAAGAACTGAACATTATTACCGGCAGAGGACATTCCTCCATAATTATTGCCAATGCGTCCAGCCCGTTCATAACCGGCATTGTTATGTCAAGTGTAAGCACGTCCGGTTTGAGTTGCTTTACCTTTTCGACAGTATCTTGCCCGTTGATTGCTGTACCCGCAACTTCAAAGTCGCTCTGTTTGTTGAACATATCGCTCAAGATTTTCCGCATAAACGCCGAATCGTCAGCAATCAATACACGAATCATTCGCGTCACCCCTTTTCCGACCGGCGGGAAAAATTTTTTCTTCGACCTTGCCGACCGGTTCAATGCCCCTCGAAATACCTATTCGCCTTAATATTCGCCCGACTTTTCAAAGTTCCTTCATTTAAACAAAAAAATTCAACCGGATTGAAATTTTTTGCAATCGGTGAATTATCTGCTTTTGTTTCCCGCTTTATCGGTCAACGCAAAAATTCCGTAAACCGAATATGAAATTGCCAGATAAATTATAAGCCCGCCGATTATTGTAATCATCGGTTGCATTGTTCGCGAGGTCATGTTGTTTATTACACGCGTCAAATCCGTTATCGTGACGTAACCGACGACGCTTGTCCACTGAATCAAATTTACGATTGTCGATTGATAAACCGGTTTGGCGATTCGGCAAATTTGCGGGAACGTGACGAGTTTAAACGCTTGAAATTTTGAAAAGCCCAAAGTCCGAGCCGCCTCAACTTGTCCTTTGTCAAGAGCCA
>CAJOPK010000269.1 GCA_905236255.1 uncultured Selenomonadaceae bacterium
AACCGCATCCGCCGAACCGCGTGAAGGTGTGGATTTTTTCCCGCTGACCGTTGACTGTGAAGAAAAAATGTATTCCGCCGGAAAAATTCCGGGCGGTTTTATTAAGCGTGAAGGTCGTCCTTCAAACGATGCGATTTTGAAAAGCCGCTTGATTGACAGACCGATTCGCCCGCTTTTCCCGAAAGGTTTTCGCAACGACGTTCAGGTTATTGCAACAATCATTTGTTACGACGGCGACAACGCGCCGGAAGTTGCGGCAATGTTCGGAGCGTCCTGCGCGCTTTGTGTTTCGGATATTCCCTTCAACGGCCCGATTGCCGGCGTTCGCGTCGGGAGAATTGACGGCGAATTTTTAATCAATCCCACAAAGGAACAAGCCGAAAAATCCGATATGGACTTGATGGTTGCCGGTTCCCGTGATGCCGTAATGATGGTTGAAGCCGGTATGAAAGAATTGCCGGAAGAAGTCGTTTTGGAAGCGATTTTGTACGGTCATGAAGAGATCAAAAAACTTGTCGCTTTTCAAGACGAAATCCGGGCGGCTGTCGGCAAAGAAAAATTTGAGCCGAAACTCTTCCACCCGACGGAAGAAATTGAAAAAGCCGTTCGCGAATATGCTTTCGACAAAATCAACGAAGCCGTAAGAAATCCGGACAAACTTGCCAGAGAAGCGGCTACCGATGCAGTCAAGGCGGAAACCGTCGAAGCTATGAAAGAAAAATTCCCGGCTGAAGAATATCCGAATGCGGAAAAAGAAATCGGAGAAATTTTCCATGACTTGATGAAAGAAATTGTCCGCAAAATGATAACGCACGAAAAAATTCGTCCGGACGGTCGCGCACTTGAAGAAGTCCGCCCCATAAGTTGCGAAGTCGGACTTTTTGCACGTACTCACGGCTCCGGACTTTTCACTCGCGGACAAACTCAGGTTTTGACAATTACCACTCTCGGATCAATCGGCGACGAACAAATTATTGACGGTCTTGATCCGGAGTACACGAAACATTACATTCATCATTACAATTTTCCCGGTTACAGCGTCGGTGAGGCTCGCCCGGCAAGAGGACCCGGTCGTCGCGAAATCGGACACGGCGCACTTGCCGAACGCGCACTTGTTCCGGTCATTCCTTCGATTGAGGAATTTCCTTATACGATTCGCCTTGTTTCGGAAGTTTTGGAATCGAACGGCTCCAGCTCGATGGGCAGCGTTTGCGGAAGTACTTTGAGCTTAATGCAGGCGGGCGTTCCGATTAAAAGACCGGTCAGCGGCGTTGCGATGGGACTTGTTAAAGATGAGGACAAGCACACAATTTTGTCGGATATTCAAGGCATGGAGGACGCGCTCGGCGATATGGACTTTAAAGTTGCCGGCACGACGGAAGGCGTTACCGCAATTCAAATGGATATTAAAGTCGCCGGAATTTCCCGCGAAATTTTGAGCGATGCTCTTGCACAGGCAAAACGCGGTCGTTCTTTCATTCTCGGCAAAATGCTTGAAGTCATCAGTGAACCTGCGCCGGATCTTTCACCGTATGCCCCGCGTGTACGCACAATGAAAATTGACGTTGACAAGATTCGTGAAGTTATCGGCACGGGCGGCAAGGTTATCAACAAAATTATCGAAGAAACCGGCGTTGAAATTGACATTCATGAGGACGGAAATATTTTCGTCACTTCGCCCAATGTCAACGGCATTGATCGCGCAATTCAGATGATTGAGGAAATAGTTCACGATGTTGAAGTCGGCGAAATTTACGAAGGCACGGTTACCAGAATAATGAGTATCGGCGCATTTTTGGAAATTGCAACGGGCAAGGAAGCACTTTGCCATATTTCGCAACTTTCAACCGGTCGCGTCGAAAATGTTGAAGATGTCGTAAAAGTCGGCGACAAGTTGCAGGTTAAAGTTATCGAAGTTGACGACAAGGGAAGAATAAATGTCAGCCGGCGCGCAATTTTGGATCCGGATTCTCAAAATTCCGGCGGCGGTCGTTCGGGCGGAGGACGTTCAGGCGGCGGTTACGGCGGGGGAAATCGTGACGGCGGCAGAAATTCCGGGGGGCGTTCCGGCGGTTACGGCGGCGGTCGATCGGTAAGCTTCGGAGGGCCCGGCAGTCGTGACAGAGACAGAGATCGCGGCTCCGGAAATCGCGGCAGAGATTTTGCCAACAGAAACAAAGGCAGAAGATAATATAAATTTTGATAATACCAATTAACCGGGAAAGACGGGTAAAGGTAAAAAATCGCGCAGATTTTGCCTTTACCCGCAGTCATTTTCATATCCGAAAAAATATGAATATAATTTGAAAGGGATGTGTAATTGTGAGTATCAAAAAAATTTTTTCCGTTTGTCTTATGACTTTTCTTTTGACGGGCTTTTTCTCCGGCTTTAACTCAAAATCTTTTGCCGAAAAACCGAAAGCGACTTCCGCAATTTCCTATACCGCGCCGGTTACTTTGTATTGGCTGGCAAAAGCCGGAATACCGGAAGCCGTCGAATACGTTCAGTATATCAATGCCGAAAAAATCGTAAGACCGGATAATATTTCGCAATATGAACGGGTTGAAAAAATTAACAAGATTTATCAGGAAATTCGATATTCTTCACTCAACGATTTTATCGACTCGGAAGATTATACAAACGTGATGGATTTGGGCTGCGGAGTTTCGCCGCGCTGTTTGTATACCGCCAAAAAAGGTATAAATTACGTCGGAACGGATCTTAAAGATGTTGTAAACGTGTTGAATATTTACGCGCCGAATTTTATCAAGGACGACATGAAAAAATATGTAAAATTTGCCGTTGCCGATGCGACGAATAAAGATGAGATGCTTGCCGCCGCAAAAGATTTTGACGGAAAAATTTGTATCGTCGAGGAAGGTCTTTTGATGTACCTTTCAAGGGATCAACAAAAAGCCATGCTTGAAAATATCCGTGAAATTTTGAAGAAACACGGCGGTTGTTTTGTAACTTCCGAATTTGTTGCCGGAGAAATTTTCATGGCGGCAAACAAAACGATTTACGGCGATGAAGATGCTTTGATTGTGGGTAAAGAAACTCAAAAATTTTACGAAAATCTTTCCCAAGTCCTCTTTAACGATACGCTTTTCAAAACTCAAGCGGAAGCCGTCAAATTTATTGAAGATGCCGGCTTGAAAGTCGAAATGCGTCCGCTTTTCAACGGAACGCCGGATATAAGAAGTATCAGAGATTTGAATACCCGCGACATCAAACGTATAAACGATATGACCAAACAAAAACTTTTGTGGATTATCACGGTTAATAACGACAAGTAAAATTTCGATTACCTGTCAAGAGTGTGATTTGAGGAAACTTATCGGGAGGTGTTTTTTGTGAAAGAGTATTTTTTCAAACTTGTAAAAGTCTTGTCCGTTGCCGGGCTTATCGTTGCCGGGATTTTCAATGTTGCCGATGCAAAAGCGGTGACCGTTGACGGTGTGGGAACGGATCGGGAAAGTGCTTTGAGAGATGCCCGGCGCGTTGCGGTTGAGCAGGTTGTCGGGACTTTTGTGGATTCCCGGACTTTGACGCAAAATTTTATGGTTCAGTTGGACAACATTTACACCACAAGCAAAGGGTTTGTCGGGAAAGTTGACGTGTTGAGTGAAAGCAACGAAGGCGGTCTTTACAAAGTTCGTGCCACAATCGAAGTGGATCAAAATCCGAATCCGGAAATTCTTCAACAGGTTCAGGCGGTAATGGCTTTAAACGATCCGAGAATTGCGGTCGTTGTCCTCAAGGAAAATTCTTCCGTTCATGAGGACGCGATAGAGTCGGCGATTATGGACAGGCTTATTTCTCTCAATTTTACGCACGTCATAGATCCGAATATCGTTGCGGGTCTGCATAATGCGCAAATGCTGAACGATCTTTACAACGGTCGTCCGGTTTCCGGAGTCGGTTCAAGTTTCGGCGCGGATTTTATCGTATTGGGAAAATGCCGTACAACTTCACGCAAAGTGATAATTCCGGATTTCAGAGGCGGTAACCGGGATTTGGGGTTGAACAAAGGAAAAACTGAAATTGTTACAAAAATAATTCGCATGGATACCGGCGATATTTTGGAAACATTCACTTTGGAAACTTCCGGAATGGACAGTCGTGACGGAGAAGCCGAAAGTATGTCCTTAAAAAATATGGCAAGTCAAGCCGCCGCAAAAGTCGATGAAAAATTCCGTCGCATTGGAGCAAGAAGCAGTTCCGGCTTGCAGATAACGGCAATTTCACGCGATTACGGAAAAATTCAAGAACTCGCAAATGATTTGCGTTCACTCACCGGAGTTCAAAATGTTTATGTTCGGGAACATAGGGACGGCAAGGCTCTTATCGAAATTGACTCAAATCAGAGTTTGGATACCGTTCTCTTGCTTTTGCGTCAAATGAGTACGTTAAATTTTTCGATTGACGCGACAAGCGGCAGTACCGCAAGATTGACTTTAAGGTAAACGGGAGTGATTTAAAATGTGGTTTAAAAAATTTATTGCATTGTTGACCTTGTTTGTTTTGGTTTCAATGCCGGCAATTTATGCGGAAGCCGCCGGAAAACCTGTCGTTGCGATCATTCCTTTCAGCGATCAAAGTGCAAGAAAAGGCAGTCCGGAAAGCAGCGCCGCCATTGAAGAATCTTGGGATTATGTTCGTACGGTCATAGAACATACGAATCGTTTCAGAGTGATGAGCAGAACGGAAATTGACCGGTTGGTTGATGAAATAAAATTGGACAATGAAAGCGGTCTGATAAATCCCGCCACAGCCGCGCAATACGGCAAAATGATCGGTGCTCAATATCTTATTTTGGGAACCGTGACCGGACTCGGCAAAAGAGGGAGCGAAACCGTCGCGAATTTGTCTTTGCGTATGATTGAAGTCGAAACCGCCGAAATTTATCTTTCCGGACGCGGCAAAGGCAAATCAAGGGACGGCGCAAGTGATGCTTTGGAAAAAGCCGCCAAAGATGCCTTGAACGGTGAATTGGGTATGCTTACCATGATGCGCGGCGGCAAAAAATAATTTTTCGGGGAGGTAACGTTATGGCATTTATTCGATTTTTTTCGATTTTCCTCGCCCTGACATTTATGTTTACTTCTTCGACGCTTGCAAAACCATTCGACAAAAAAACTGAAGGTATCGGAATTTTTGTCGGTGAAGTTGCCTGTTACGGCGAGCATGAATTGCAACCTCAATTTTTGGATACTTTTAAAGAACAGTTGGCGGTAGCACTTCAAAACGGAGAAAATAAAGGTACTTTTCATGTGGTAAACGGCGGCGAATGGTTGGGAAGCGGAGATACTTCATCTTCCGGCTTTATGGATATTGTCCGGGTTGACACCGTAATTAAAGATATTCATATGGACGCGGTTGCTTACGGGCCTTCTTTTCAAAAAGAAGCCGCCAATGTAAAAATGATTCACTATGCCGAAAAGGCTTTGGGAGAAGATTATTTTTGGGACGACGAAAAATTGGCGGCACGCAAACAAATGATCGGCAAGCCCTATCGCATAAGTCCGAAATTGACGGAAGCCGCCAAAACCATAGGCAGGGAATATGGAGCTGATTATTTGCTTTTCTGCAATCTTGTCGATGCCGATATTGAACTCAAAAATTCAATCTTCAATGCGTCCGTGTCGAATATCAGCGAAAGACCCAAAAAAATCAAAGTCGAATCTTTCTTTTATCTGATTGACGCGAAAAACGGCTTGGTTTATGAAGGTTACAATCTTTCCGACAAGACCGGGCAAATTTTAAATCTTTTGGGGCAGTACGGAAAAGCGATGAATGCGGAAAATCTTTTAACGTGTATGTTTGAAGTTCAATCCAAGCGGATTGTGGAGGATATGTACAATGCGGGCAAGAAAGTTTTGGAAAAGGGTATTTAGCTTAATCGTCTTTATCCCGG
>CAJOPK010000270.1 GCA_905236255.1 uncultured Selenomonadaceae bacterium
AAACTTTTCGACAAAAAATTGGATTATATGATTTACGGCTACATTACAAATTTGACGGTCACTCACCGGGAGTCCGTAGCGACTTCAAATTTGACGGTTCGTGTGGACTTGTCGACGCGAATTGTCGATGCGTCAACCGGAAAAGTCGTTTGTGTTGCGACGGGTAAAGGTGAATCGGCTTCTCGCGGCGGTGCTTACAGAAAATCTTTTAAATTCGGCGGAGATGAAATTTCCGAAGAATGTTGGCATGAGGCTCTCGAAAAAGCCATAAATCAAATTGTAAAAACCATTCAAAAACAGGTTTAACGGGAGGTTGTTTTTATGAACTTGAAAAAATTTGCGGCGGGTTTGACTTTTGCGATGATGTTGCCGACGGCGGCATTTGCACACGGTGAATTGTGGTACGATGTAAAATCTCATCTCCCGCAATTCAAAAAACTTGTTGTTTATCCTTTCAAGAGTTTGGACGGGGAATTTCAAATTGACCGGGAAAACGAAAAATCCGAAACATACCTGATGAATGATTATTTCAACAAGCGTTTTGTTCGCAAGCTGAAAATGAAAACAATTTCTCTCGGTGCATCGGTTAAGGAAAATAAAGAAATTCGCGTTGACGACGAAAAATATCACGATCTCTACAACAATTTTTCTTCCGAGACCGACAGAGCGGCGAAAGTAACGGAAACTACGGCGGCGGACGGCTATATTATCACCAAGATAAATGAAGAGCGTACCGAACCGCATACTTCCCCCGCAAAAGTCGTAAATGTTCCGATGCAGTCATGGACGGAAGAAAAGGACGGCCCCAACGGAAATCGTACTTACGACGTGCGAAATTGGACGGAACGCCACACAATTCCGGAATATCGACTCATGCTGTATCATTTCGGGCTTGATTACAATATGTACAACAGAAAAGGCGACAAAATTATGACGTATCGTAATTTTGAACATACTTACGGCGAAAAATACGGCGGCGTGGTCGGTGCCATTCAGGGACTTTTCGGCGGCAAACAGACCAAAGAACTCAGACCGGACAGATACCGGGTCGAACTTTTCAAGAGTATAGTCAACGAGTTCAGAAAAGATTTTGAGGATATTCAAGACAATTTCAAGGACAACAAGAAAAAAGTTCGCATTTCAAAAACCATAGGCTTTAAGGGAATAAACTTGCCCGGCAATGTCGGCGGTGACGAATATTCTTTGAAGTCGATTTATTTCGGAATGAAAGATGCGGCTTTCCAATATACGGACGCAAAAATTGATTACGACGGCAACGGAGGCGCGCAATATTTTGTGCGGGGCAACATAAACCGTTATTCTTTGGATCGCACCTGGATTGAACCTTGGGCAACCACATACAACAAATTGGTTTCGGAAGAAAAATCCGATTGGTACGATGCCAAAGGCGGCAAGCATACCAAGACGGTAAGGAAATATATAACCGAAATTGTGGATCATCACGGTTATTGGAAATACACCGGTACCGTCAGCGGAAATTTTGAGCTGATTGATTCAAGCGGCAGGCTTTTGGTATCACACAATGCGACGGAACAGGATGATAAAACTGCCGACGCTTACCTGCATTTCTTGGAAAAATTTTACGCAAAGGTCAACACTTATTTTACCGGTAAGTAAATAAGTGAGGGAACCGGGAACCGGGGAATCGGACTGTTAACCTGTTTCCCCGATTCCTCCAATTCCCTACTTTTTGCCGCGCCATTCGACAATCTTTGACGGGAGATTGAGTTGCAGAAGAATTTTGTTTACAATGTGTTCGATTTGAGCCTGCATTGTTTTTTCCGTGTGATAGAAAGTCATTATCGGCGGCATTATGACAACCCCGAGTTCGGAAAGAGTGAGCATATTGCGAAGGTGAATCGTGCTGAAGGGCATTTCGCGGGGAACCAAAACCAATTTTCTGCGTTCTTTTATGCAAACGTCCGCCGCCCGGAGAAGAAGATTTTCCCCGTAACCGACTGAAATTCCGGCAACGGTTTTCATTGTGCAGGGGACGATAATCATTCCGTCAATCAAAAAACTCCCGCTTGCAATCGCCGCATCCATTTCATGAACATCATAAACGACATCGGCAAGCTGTTTAATCGCAAAGGAATCAAAATCCGTTTCGTCGCGAATCGTAAGCTCGCCGCCGTCCGTGATTATCAGATGAGTTTCCACATTCGGCATTTCTTTCATTCTTTTCAAAAGTTCGACGGCGATCAAAATACCGCTTGCGCCGGTTATTCCGACAATAAATTTCATTATTCGACCTCTTCCCTTGTATCCATTTTCAAAAAAAGTTTTCCCGGATTTTTTGCGTCAAGTTCATCATAAGACGAAAAAGCAAAATAAGGCGGATCGTCCGGCAAAAATTCCGGCGAAACGGCAGTCAACCAAAAAGGCGTTATTCCGACTTTTGCGGAGCCGTAAATGTCGCGCTCCAAACTGTCGCCGAAATAAACCGCCTCATGCGGATCCATGTTCAATTTTTCCAGCGCAAGATTGAACATCGCCGGAGAAGGTTTTTCAAGTCCGGTCTCTTCACTGGTGACAATATAATCAATCAGTTCGGCAAAACCGAGTTTTTTTAATTTCCGGAATTGAATATGTGCGGTCATGTCCGTGCAAACGGCGGTTTTTATCCCGGAGGCTTTCAATTCGCGTACAAATTCGATCGCGCCGTCAAAAGGCTTGATTTCACTCAAAAAAGTATTCCAGTATATATCGTACATATCGACCGCATAAATGAAAGGATTTTGCCCGATAAGTTCAAGTGCCGTTTGACAAAACAAAATCCGGTTGTGTTGAGATGCGCCTTCGGTCAGGCGCATTTTGACGATGCTGCGCGCCCGGCCGTAAATCTCCATAAATTCTTCTTCTTCAATGCCGAATTTTTCTTTCACAAAATCGCACAATTTTTTCATGGCAATTTTATCGTTTGCATGATAGTCGTAAAGAGTCCCGTCAATGTCGAATATCGCGCCCTTAATCATTGTACAATTTCCTTTCCTCAAGCGTGCAGACCGATTCTTACAACGTGTTCGACGACAATTCCCTTGCTTTGGAGTTTTGATTTGATTTCGGCAAGTTCTTCCTCACTTTCGTCAAGTCTGACGACAATTTCATATTTTTGCGGGGATTGTTTGCAGGTGATTATGCTGTCAATATTTATTCCGTCGTCCGCAAAAATTTTCGTAAGTTCCGCCATCATTCCGACTTTGTTGTCCACGCCCAAAGTAAGCCGGGTTTTCCCGTCCGGCAGTCCCATGACCTCGATAAAAGTTTTCAAAATATCGGTAGCGGTAATTATCCCGACAACCGCCCCGACTTCGGAAACAACCGGAAGTCCGCCGACTTTGTTTTCGTACATTATGAGTGCCGCCTCTTCAATCGTGGCATCTTCATTGACGGTGATGACTTTTGTCTGCATTATGTCGCGGACGGTGAGTTTGTCCAAAAGTTCGCGGATTTCAAATTTTGAAAGACTGGTGGCCGGTGAAGGCGAAACTCTCATAATGTCGCGGTCGCTGAAATATCCGACAAGTTTTCCGTTATCGACGACAATCATTCTGTGAAATTTATGTTTTTTCATGAGTCTGTCGGCTTCTCCGATTTTTGCATCGCTTGAAATTGTTACCGGGTGCTTTGTCATTCTCGTTGCAACAAACATACAAAATTCCTCCTTTGAATTTGATTCGTTTGCAAAAATTTTCACATTTCCTTAAAAGTTTGCATCACGCGCTCCGATTTTACTTCGACTTCTTTTGCCATGCTTTC
This sequence comes from uncultured Selenomonadaceae bacterium, assembly GCA_905236255.1. Taxonomy (GTDB): domain Bacteria; phylum Bacillota; class Negativicutes; order Selenomonadales; family Selenomonadaceae; genus Quinella. The sequence goes on from CAJOPK010000270.1 coordinate 3,781, forward strand.
GCGATATTCGAGGAGTTTTTTTTCAATTTCGGAATTGCTTACCGACAAAATTTGCGCCGCCAAAAGAGCCGCATTTTTTGCGCCGTTCACGGCAACCGTCGCAACCGGTATTCCTCCCGGCATTTGAACCGTACTCAAAAGGGAATCCCACCCGTCAAAAGGCGCGGACGCTATCGGAACTCCTATAACCGGGCGCGTCGTGTAAGCGGCGACAACGCCCGCCAAATGTGCGGCACAACCCGCCCCCGCAATAAAAACTTTTACATCATTTTTGACGCAATTTTCGACAAATTCGCGTACTCTGCCGGGCGTGCGGTGAGCCGATGCAACCGTCAATTCAATTTCGATGTTGAAATCTCTCAAAACTTCGACGGCTTTCTTCATTATTTCAAAGTCACTGTCACTGCCCATTATTATTGCAACTTTCATCTTCAAAACTCCTTAACTTGAAATTTGAAATCCGGATGGGATTTGTCCGCACTTTTCCGGGAAAAAGATTTTAAAATTTTCCGTTTGTTTTTTCTGCCAAAATTGCAACTATCCTGCAAAAAACACCGGAAAATAATATTTGCCGATGTTTGAATTTCCCGTCGATATGAAAAAACTTTTTTCGGGAAGGTTGTCAAGTTTTCCGGCATTTTTTTAATTTCTGTGATAGAATTTTTTCGGAAAGATTGATTAACGAAAATTTGAAAACTTGTGCCGAAAGGAGAAAAAATAAATGGCTTGGACGGAAGATCAAAAAGCGGCAATAGATTCACGAAACGAAAATTTGCTTTTGGCGGCGGCCGCCGGTTCCGGAAAAACCGCCGTATTGACCGAAAGAATAATTCAACTGTTGCTTTCGGAGGACTCCGGAATTAACGTTGACGAAATGCTCGTCGTAACTTTCACAAAGCCGGCGGCTCAAGAAATGCGCTCGCGTATTCACGACGCGATAATCACAAAACTTTTGGAGGAGCCGGACGAAACAATCCGCCGGAAATTGGAGCGTCAGACAATTTTGCTCGGCGGCGCGTCGATAACGACTTTTCATTCTTTTTGTCAATCACTTTTGCGAAGATATTTTTCAAAAATCAATCTGGATCCGAAATTTCGCGTCGGCGAAAAAAACGAACTTGACATTTTGCGAAAGGAAATTGTCGAAAAAGTTTTTGAGGATAGATATTCGGAAGATGACGAAGCATTTGCAAATTTTGCGGAAAAATTCGGCGGCAACGAACACGGCGACGACAATCTTCACGAAAATATTTTGAAGTTATATGATGAGGCACGCAGTACTCCGGACCCGGAAGGTTGGCTTGAAAATCTTCCCGCCGCTTACAATTTGCCGGAAAATTTCCGGCTTAAAGATACGGTCTGGGGAGCGGACGCTTTCCGGTATATCGACGAAATTTTGACCGCCGCACTTGACGAAATAAATTCCGCACTCAAAATTGCCGTCGAAAAAAATATTGCCAAAGATATAACAACCGCTCAGGAATCCGACATTCCATTTGTCGAAGGCTTGAAAAAATCTGCCGGAAAAGGCTGGAATGAACTTTTTGATGCTTTGAACACGGATTTTAAAAGAATGACTTCCGGAAAAATTCCCGAAGAACTTAAACCTTCTCACGAAAAATTTATGGATTTGAGAAAATCCTGCAAGGCAAAAATCGACAATCTTAAAAAATTCGTAAACGACAACGAAGAAGAAATTTTGAAAAATCTGCGCGCACTTCACAAAGACGTTAAGATTTTGTCCGAAATTACCTTAAAATTCGGAGAAGAATACACCCGAGCCAAGCATGACCGCATGATTATCGACTTTGACGATATGCAACATTTTGCCTTAAAAATTTTGAAAGACCCTTCCGTTTCCTCCGCCTGTCGCGAAAAATTTAAGACGGTCATGGTTGACGAATATCAGGACACAAACGGCGTTCAGGAAGAAATTATCAATCGTATAAAAGGAGAAAACAATTTGTTTGCGGTCGGCGATGTCAAGCAGTCGATTTACAGATTTCGTTACGCCGAACCGAAAAATTTTATCGAAAGATACCGGGAATATGCCTCCGGAGAAGGCGGCAGAAAAATTGACCTGTCGAAAAATTTCAGAAGTCGCCGGCAAATTTTGGAGGCCGTCAATTCAATTTTTGAAATTACAATGACCCGCAACGCGATGGAAATTGATTACGACAAAAATGCAAGATTGAATTTCGGCGCGACTTATTATTCGGAATATGAAGATGAAAATTCTCTTTCCGAGCCGGTCGAATTTTACAAAATCATTCGCCCGAAAAAAGATTCGCCGAAATCCGGCGCCGGTGCGGAAAATTCCGATGATGAAATTCCGGAAGAGGAATCTTTCCCCGCAGTTCATGATGAGGCTCAATTCATTTCAAACAAAATCAACGAACTGATAAATTCCGGCAAAAAAGTTTTGGTCAAGGGAGATTTTCGCCCGGTGCAATTCCGGGATATTGTTGTTTTGATTCGCTCAAAAACCAACGTTCAAACTTTTTTGGAGGTCTTTAAGGAAAACAACATTCCGGCTTATGCGACGGACGAAAGCGGATATTTTAAAACCATCGAAATTAAAATAATGATGTCGCTCTTGAGTATTTTGGACAATTCCCGACAAAGTGTTCCGCTTGCCGCCGTCATGTTGAGTCAAATCGGCGGATTTAATGCGGAGGATTTGGCAAGACTTCGACTGCGCGACGGATACGCCGATTTATACGATCTTGTCGAAAATGATGCGGAAGAAAATCCGGAAGGGGATTGTGCAAAATTTTTGAACAAGATAAAAAATTGGCGGGAACTTTCCCGGCAGGTCGGGGTGCCGGAACTTTTGAGTACGATTTACCGGGAAACCGGATTTTATGATTTTGTCGGGACAATGACTCAGGGGGTTGTCCGGAAGGCAAATTTGCGTATGCTTGCGGATCGTGCCGCCGATTATGAATCAACTTCATTCAGGGGACTTTCGCGATTCATTCAATTCATCAAAAAAATGCGCGAACTTGACAACGACTTGTCTGCCGCCCGGACTTTGGGAGAAAATGAAGATGTCGTCAGGATTATGACAATTCACAAGAGCAAAGGTCTTGAATTTCCGGTTGTCTTTGTTGCGGAGGTCGGAAAAAGATTTAATTTGCGCGATACGAGCGAATTTATTTTGACCCATAAAGATTTCGGAGTTGCGCCGTTTTTCGTGCCGGACGATACCCACGCAAGACTTCCCACTTTTGCGCGGGAAGTGGTTTCAAGAAAAATTTTGGAGGAAAGCCGGGCCGAAGAACTCCGGGTTTTGTATGTCGCATTGACACGGGCAAAAGAAAAATTGTTTTTGGTCGGCTCCGTCAAGGAAAGCGAAACGGATAAATTTTCGGATTGTGCGGAACTTGAAAAAATTCCGTCGTATGTTTTGCAATCGGCAAACGGTTTTACGGATTGGCTTTCAATGGCGGAAAGTCACGCCCAAAATTTTATCGAATACAAAACTCTTTTGCCTTCCGAAATTCCGGCTTATTCCGGCGAAATTTTGGCGGAAGAAAAATCGGAAGAAATTGAAATCAAATCCGCTCCGGAAAAATTGGAAAATTCCCCGCTTGCGACAATTCCGGCAAAAATCACCGTCACCGAACTCAAACGCCGGGCGGCAGAATTTGAAGAAGGCGAAATTGTACCGGTTAAAATTCTTCCGGAGCCGGAAAAAACTTTGTTGCACCGCCGCCCGAATTTTGAAAATCTCAAAAATATTGACGGCGCGCAATACGGCACGGTTGTCCATTCCGTGATGCAAAAATTGAACTTGCGGGGAAATTTGACTTATTCCGGAATTTCGGCGCAAATTAAAAAAATGGTTGACAATGAACTGATTCACCCGGAACACGCCCAAAAAATAAAAATTTCCGACATTGAAAGATTCTTTAAATCCGATGTCGGAAAACGGCTTTTGACTTCTGCGGAAATTTACCGGGAATTGCCTTTCGGAAGATTTATCGCCGCGAAAGATTTTTTCAAGCAAGCCGGAGATGAAAAAATTCTCGTTCAGGGCATAATCGACTTGCTTTTTGTCGATTCTTCCGGAAAGAGAATTTTGCTTGATTACAAAACAGACAGAAACGTTACCGCCGATGAAGTCCGGGAACGCTACAAAGTTCAGATAAATCTTTATGCGCGGGCGATTGAAGATTTGCTTTCGGTCAAGGTTGACGAAAAATATTTATATCTTTTGAACGGCGGTCTGACGGTAAAAATTTGACCGTTGCACCGAAAAAATTCAATTTACGTCGACGCTTACCACGCCTTCGATCCGCTTGACCGCATCAACCACAATGACACTCTTTAAACTTCGGTGATTGTAAACTTCAAGCTCAATGCACAGGAGATCCGCCGAATCTTCATCGGCATGAACTTTTACGCCGCGAACTTTAAGCTGCATATCGTCCAAACAGGTGCTTATGTGCATAAGCTGTCCGGGCTTGTCTTTTGTGTGTACGATAAGATATAAATTTTTCTCATGCATTACCCATTCGTCAATTCTTGAAAGTGTTCCGAGAGTGGCAAAAACCAATCCCGTCGCGAAAAGTGCGCCGGAATAATATCCGGCACCTGTGGCCAAGCCCACACCCGAAACCACCCAAAGACAGGCGGCGGTGGTCAAGCCCGTCACGGTCAAGCCTTCTTTCATTATCGCGCCGGCTCCCAAAAAACCGATTCCGCTGACAACCTGCGCGGCAAGTCTGGCGGGATCGGCATTTGTGCGTCCTTCAACTTTCAAATACAATGCCTCACTCAAAACCATTATCAGACAGGAACCCAGACACACCAAAACATTTGTCCGAAGTCCGGCAGATTTGCGGCGGCTTTGGCGTTCGTAACCTATGATACCTCCCAAAAAACAAGAGAGTGCCAATCGAAAAAAAAGTTCCCACTCGGAAATCAAAAT
>CAJOPK010000271.1 GCA_905236255.1 uncultured Selenomonadaceae bacterium
CGAACTGCCGCCATGTTATTCTTAACTACCATTGCCATGATATTTTCCTCCTTGGTATTATCCAAAAAATTTGTATCCTTACCGCGACATCCTTGCCGCTTTTATAATAAACAAGTCTTTGCCCGAAATTGATCGTCATCAACTTCAAACAATCGCCGACGTCACCCGCGTTTGTCGCTTAAACTTGCTCATTAACAAACTTTTTTGAATTACTACCTGTGGAGGAATTTTTTATAATTCCCGTCATTGAGTTGCATAATTTTTTATGCCGTAAACGAGTCTTTCGCTCGCCTTTATATCATGTTGAGCTATAATATTGTCAAAGTTCCGTGTAAGGATTTTCCGCCTTACAAAATCTTTATCGAAATTTTTTCCGGGTAACTTAATAGCCGGAAGGAAAGTTGTTTTTTTTTTTTGAAAACTTACCGGACTCTTGAGGCGATTTCGGAGATTGTTTACGCCGGACGTTTTTTGGGAAGCCGGAAATTTTTCATTCAATCGGATAATGACAGGCAATAAAATGATTTTCTTCGATCTCGCGAAATTCCGGCTTTTGTTCCCGACAAAGTTCCCGGCAAAATTCGCAACGATTTTGAAAAGGACAGCCCGGCGGAATATCCGAAGGACTCGGAATATCTCCCGGTAAAATTCCGATATGTTGATTTTTTTCCGCATCGGTTGAAAATACCGCCTTCAACAAAGCCCGCGTGTAAGGGTGGCGCGCATTTTCCAATTTGTCGCCGGGAAGTTTTTCTGCCGGATTGCCCAAATACATTACAAAAATTTGATGACTGAACATATTGACCAACGCCAAATCATGACAGACAAAAATATAAGTCAAGCCCTTTTCGCGTTGAAGTTTTACCAGCAACTTTATAATCGTATCCTGAACCGAAACGTCAAGGGCGGAAGTGGCTTCATCACAGGCAATTATTTCCGGCTCAAGCGCAAGGGCGCGGGCGATTGCAACTCTTTGACGCTGACCGCCGCTCATGTTGTGGGGATAACGATCCGCAAAATCCGGCGGCAATTCGACCTGCGCCAAAAGTTCCCGCGTCTTTGATTCGACTTCATCTTTTGAAATTATTCCGAAATTCAAAAGCGGCTCGCAGACAATATCTTTTATTTTAAGTTTCGGATTGAATGCGGCGGTCGGATCCTGAAAAACCATTTGAATATGCCGATAATTTTGACGCTTTTCCTCTCCGGTCAATTTCGTTATGTCCTTGCCGTGAAAAATTATTTTGCCTTCGTCCGGGCTGTGCATATTCATAATAATTTTGAGCAGGGTGGTTTTTCCGCAGCCTGATTCGCCGACAACGGCAACCGTCTGACCTTTGAAAACGTCAAAACTTATATTATCGCAGGCCGTCAAAAATTTTCCGCCGGCGACGGGAAATCTTTTTGTCACATTTTCAATTTTCATCACTGCTTCAGACATAGCGACGACCTCCAATTTCCGGGACGGACGCAAGCAAAGATTTTGTGTACTCGGCTTGCGGATTGTTTATAACGTCTTGAGTTTTTCCGTATTCCACAACGCGCCCCAAACTCATAACCATAATATTGTCGGCGAGGTAAGAGGCGACCCCCAGATTATGAGTAACAATAATCATTGACGCGCCGGTTCCCCGCGTGACAAACATAAGTTCACCGACAATTTGCGCCTGAGTGGTAACGTCAAGTGCCGAAGTCGGTTCATCGGCAAGCAAAAGTTTCGGTTGAAAAGTTATTGCCATCGCAATACCGACGCGCTGACGCATACCGCCGGAAAGTTCAAAAGTGTATGAGTTCAAAATATTTTCCGGATTCGGCAGATTCATCAAAGTCAATTTTTCGACGGCAAGATCGCGGGCAGACTTTTTGTCAATATCTTTGTGAACTTGAATATATTCCACAAATTGACTGCCGATTGTGCGGACGGGATTGAGCATGTTGCCGCTGTCCTGAAAAATCATGGAAATATCTTTGCCGCGCATACCTCTCCACTTTCCGGAATCAAGATCAATCAAATTCTTATCCTCAAAAACTATTTTGCCGCGTGAAACTTTTCCGCCGCCGGGCAGACAATTCAAAATCGCCCGGATAACTGTGGTTTTTCCGCTGCCGGATTCCCCGACGATCGCCAAAATTTCGCCCTCGTTCAACTTAAAATTTACGTTTTGGACGGTGGGCGTTTTGCTTTTCGCGTAAGAAATATCCAAATTTGAAACTTCCAACAACATAAAATTCACTTCCCCAAAAATTGATAAAGAAAATACTTAAAAAACCGATTCCTGTCGGAATAATAAGCGAAGTTTTATTTTCGGTCAATGCTCAAAATCTTTGTAAAGCCGTCCGGAGATTTTGCAACGCCGTAAATACCGGACATATAAGCCATTGTTCCTTTCCGGTGAGTGATTACTATTATTTGACCGTTTTCCGAAATTTTTTGCAGGTAAGACCCGAAACGCGATAAATTTGCCTCGTCCAATGCCGCATCAATTTCGTCCATCACGCAAATTGAGTGCGGCTTGAATTTCACCGCCGCAAA
>CAJOPK010000272.1 GCA_905236255.1 uncultured Selenomonadaceae bacterium
GGTGAAAAACATTTTGGAAGAAAACGGGTGGGAAACCGACGCAAAATTTTTTATGAAAACTGTCGGCGGAATCGGCGGAGATTCATACTCGATAACGGAAACCGGAGAATTTTTCATAGGCAACAAAAGAATCGGCAAAACTTTTTTTGAAGACGGCAGAGGTAAAAAGTTGCCGCAACTTCGTGGGAGATTTGAAATTTCACAAGGATACGTTTTGCCGATAGGAACAAACGAAAAATCTTTCGACGGCAGATACACGGGAGTAATTGCCGAAGAGGATATAAAGTGTAAAGTGATACCGATTTGGACGAGGTGAAAGGATTTGAGGTACATAACCATTGACGGAAACACGGCAACGATAAAAGTTGACGGACGTTACGATTTGTGCAATACGCTTGACGTTCAATTTGAGTTGGATACGGCGTTTATGAACGGTTGCACAAAAGTTGTCGTCGATTTTGGCAATACGACGGAAATAGATTCTTCCGTACTGATGAGTTTGCAAAAAGTTCGGGACAGAACCGGCGACGAAAATTTTGAAGTAAAGAGAGCCAAAGACAAAGTATTGGAAAAGCTCACGGAATGGAAGTTGGTGAGATAATTGACGGGAATATTTTTCAGACCGGACAAAACGCAAATCGTTTCTGCAGAGGTCAAGCACAAAAAATTGAAGATTTTGAAAACCGAAAATCTCGGTTCGTTTTTTGATATTTTGCAGACACCAAACAAGAAAAACGCCGGCGGGGGTGAAGAACCTTTCAGATTCGCCGGCTCTCCGGAGAAAAAGCCGTTAGAGCCGAAACAAGCAAATCGGGAAACAAGACGAACAAAGATTGAAACATTCTTCCGATATTTGCGGGAAAACAGCGGAATTAAAAAATATGATGAAGTTTACATAGTCTTGCCGGACGAAATATTTTCCGTTGTTGATGTGATTGATTACACAACCGACGAAAATTTGCAAAAAACGATTGAAGAAATGACCGGCAAAGATTTTGAAAAATTTTATGTAACGACCCCGATAAAAGCAACGCCGGGACAATATAACAAGCGTACGGTCTACGCGATTGACAAAAAATTGATTGATGATTTTGCGGCGGCGGCGGAAAAGTGCAACATACTCCTGACTTCGATAGAACCTGCAAGTCTTTCGATGGTAAGAGCTGTGGCGGATTGGCGAACTGAAAAAATATTTTTTCCGATTTACAGAGAAACGGCGGAAATTATATCGTATTCGCCGCTCGGCGGAGTGTTTAGATTGGAGACAAACATGACCGGAGAAGTATTGCAAAATTACGGTCAAGCCGCCGACCAAGATGTAAAAACGGTATTGCGGCAGAGAGATGCCGCCGCAGATTGGACGTATCAATCGTCAAATGTGAATGTTCCGGTCACGGTACTCGGAAGTTACAAACGGCTAAAAGATTTACCGGCATTGCGTGATCGTGCCGATTTAAATTTGAAAATGTCCGAAATTGTGGAAGGCGTTTTTGATGATTCCAAAGATTGGATAGGGACGGTCGGGACACTTTTGCAGGATTTTGACGAAGATTCGGAACTGTATTCGTCATGTCCGCAATTCTTGAAAATTGAGTCCGGAAATATTCTGCCGGAAAATATCCGTGTCGGGACAAAAATCAAAATGTGGGGACAGGTTACACAAAGCATCTTAAAAAAAGCGACTGCGGTTTTGAGTGTGATTTTGGCGGCGGGAGCGGGAGCAATTTTTTACTTAAATTCGATTGAAGTTACTTCCGATTTGCAGAGTCGTTACAACACGGCGAAAAAAGAAGAATTGCAAATGAATCAAGACATTCAGATTATAACGCTCGCCAAAAAGGAAAATGTTCAGCCAATCGAATCATTTTTCACTCTGCTGAAATATCGCCCGGAAGAATTGAAATTAACGAATGTCAACGTGGGAAATATGTCCGGAAACAATGCGACGGAATTTATCAAATTTGTGGGAGTTTCGGAAAATCCGATTTTGTTTCAAGAAATGCTGTCCAAACTTCGCGGGGAAAAACTTTTTGCAAATTGCAGTTTGAATGAGATAACAAGCGATACAAAGGGAATCAAAAAAGCTAATTTCATTCTCGGAAAGGCGGTTGGGAACAAGTGAAAAGCATCTTGAAAAATTTGCCCGTAATTTTGCACGACAAAAAAATTCTGATGTTCGCAATAGTTTTCGGCGTAATGAGTTTGACAGCTGTTTTGATGGCGGGAAAAATTTTTGCGGATTACGGCAAAGCGGAGGAAGTCAAAAGTCAAATATCCGAAATGGAAAAATATTTGACGGAATGGCAGGATAAGCGGCACGAACTCGCCGGAGAAAAATTTCGTCCGATAAAGGAAGATGAGGTCGAAAATGTTCAATCGGAAATTTTGATGAACATATCCGGCACGGGACTTGAAATGAACGGATTGCGTTCAATCAAAGAGGAAGAGAAAGAGAAAAAAAATAAAGCGGCGGCAAATAAATCCTACGAACTCACATTTTCGGGGAATTACGAAAACACAATGAAACTTTTGACGAATTTCCGCGTAAGAAATGTCCTGATGACAATTCGGTCGGTAAACATCGTTCCGGAAGATGAGAAATTTAAGACGAAGGTTTTTTATAAGATTTATGTGAGAAATTCAAACAACACCGGCAACGAAAATCCAAAAAATAATAGCAAAAAAGGTGGGGAGGGAGCGAAAAAATGAGCGACGTTGAAATTTTCGGAATAAGTTTGAACAAGGAGAAACTCTCAAAAATATCTCCGGTCTTAATCAAAAATCTCAAAAGATTTTTGGCGGCGGTTGCCGTGTTATCAATTGCGGCGTTGGTGTATTTTTATTACAGCGGGTTCGGAATTGAAGAAGTGCCGATTGTCACCGAAAGAA
>CAJOPK010000273.1 GCA_905236255.1 uncultured Selenomonadaceae bacterium
GACGAAAAACAGGCGGACGTTTACAAAAACGAAATCGCTCCGAATTTGAAGAGCGGCGCGGCACTTGCATTTGCGCACGGTTTCAACATTCATTTCAAACAAATTCAGCCGGCGGCCGACGTTGACGTTTTCATGGTTGCGCCGAAAGGACCGGGACATCTTGTCCGCAGAACTTTTGTCGAAGGCGGCGGCGTTCCGGACGTTTTCGCTGTCGAACAGGATGCAACCGGTCATTGCTTTGATCTCGCACTCGCTTATGCTCGCGGAATCGGCGGCACCCGTGCGGGCGTAATTCAAACAACTTTCAAAGAAGAAACCGAAACAGATCTTTTCGGTGAACAGGTCGTACTTTGCGGCGGTGTTACTCACCTTATCCAGAACGGCTTTGAAACTTTGGTTAATGCGGGTTATCAGCCGGAGATCGCTTACTTTGAATGTTTCCACGAAATGAAGCTTATCGTTGACCTCATGTATGAAGGCGGCATGGCGAAAATGCGCAAATCCATCAGCGATACGGCGGAATACGGCGATTATACGACCGGTCCGAAAATTATCACTCCGGAAGTCCGCAAGGCTATGGAAAAAGCTCTCGAAGAAATTCAGGACGGAACTTTTGCGCGCAACTGGCTCGTCGAAAATCGTGCCGCCGGACGTGCAAACTTCCTTGCACAGCGCAGAATCCATGCGGAACATCAGATCGAAAAAGTCGGCGAAAAACTTCGCGGCATGATGAGTTGGCTCAAAGACGGCAGCGATCTTTCCAAAGATTGATTTAAATCGGTAAAATTCATAAAACATTTTTCACATTCGGCGAAAATTTTTCGTCGATTTTTTTTGTGTAAAAAAACATTTTTGCAGGAAAATTGCGGCTTTGCCGGAAACTTTAATTAAAGCTTTGTATAAAATTTCAGATGGGAGAGAATATTGATGGTATTGGAAATTGAAGACATTATGAAGATTCTTCCGCATCGTCCCCCCATGCTTTTGGTGGACAGAATCTTGGAAATTGACCCTTTTAAATCGGCGACGGGACTGAAAAATATCACCATGAACGAGCCGCAATTTTTGGGTCATTTTCCCGGTCATCCGATCATGCCGGGCGTTTTGCAGCTTGAGGCAATGGCTCAAGTCGGCGGCGTTGCAATGCTTTACCCGGAAGAACATCGCGGAAAAATTGCGCTCTTCGGCGGCATGGATAAAATAAGATTTAAAAAAGTTGTCGTGCCGGGTGACACTTTGATAACCAAAGCCGAAATTATGAAAGTTCGCGGAGATTTCGGAATACTCCATACCGACGGTTACGTCAACGATGAATTGGTTTCGTCTGCCGATTTTAAATTTGCTTTGAAACATGGCGACGACTTGCGAAATTGAGCCTGCCGAAATCATTCGGCAAAAAAAGGGAGTTGGATGAAAAATGATAACGCCGGAAAACACCGGAGAATCCTTTATTCATTCGAGCGCGGTCGTTTCGCCGAGCGCGAAGATAGGAAAAAATGTAATAATAGGGGCAAACTGCGTAATAGGTGACGAAGTCGAAATCGGCGACGGATCCAATATAGGGCCCAATGCGGTTATCGCGAAATGGACGACGATCGGCAAAGACTGCCGGATTTATCAATTTGCGTCAGTCGGCGAAACCCCGCAGGATTTGAAATTTAAGGGCGAGAGAAGTTATACATTTATAGGGGATCGGACGGTTATTCGGGAAGGTGCAACCATTCACCGGGCTACCGGAGAAGAAAACGAAACCCGCGTCGGAAACGATTGCCTTTTGATGGCATATATTCACGTCGCGCACAACTGTATTCTCGGCAATCACGTCATCATGTCAAATTTGGCAAGCTGTGCCGGTCATGCGATTGTTGAGGACAGGGTTGTAATCGGCGGCATGGCGGGCGTTCATCAATTCGTAAAAATCGGACGCAACGCAATGGTCGGCGGCATGAGCAAACTTGTCCAAGACGTTGTGCCTTATACGATTGTTGACGGGCATCCGGCAAAGGTCGTCGGATTGAACAGCGTCGGAATTTCCCGTGCGGGTATTCCGCTTGAAGCGCGTCGCAACATTAAAAAGGCGTATAAGATTTTGTATCGTTCCGGCTTGAGTCTTGCGGAAGCCATCGCCGTTATCGAGCAGGAAGTTGATTCCTGTGAAGAAGTCGAACATTTTTTGAGATTTTTGAGAAATGCCGAACGCGGTATTTGTCGCGAACGCCGTGACTTTGAAGAGAAAGAGTCTTAAAAAGAACTCGTGCAAAAAATTTGTGGAAAGAAGAACTCAAAAATAAAAATTTGGAGATGATTAAATGGAGAAACTCGGAATTTTGGCGGGCGCGGGAAAATTGCCCGTCGAATGTGCAAGAGAAGCGCAAAAGCTCGGCTACGAAGTCTACTCAATCGGACTTCTGCCGGAAAGCGATCCGGAAATTGCGGATTTTTCCGTCGAATACAAATTTATAAGTGTCGCGCAGGTTGACGCGATAATAAACTGTCTCAAAGAAAATCAAATCGAACAAATTACTCTTATCGGCAAAGTCACAAAAGAACTTTTGTTCGGCGGCGGAATTTTGCCCGATGCACGCGCTTTGCAAATAATAATGTCACTTCCGGACAAAAATGACGATACCATCATGCTTGCCTTTGTTCGCGAATTGGCGAATGAAGGAATAAAGACTTTCGATCAAACTTTGCTTATCCGGAAACTCATGCCGCACAGAGGAACCATTTCCGGGCGTGAACCTTCCGAATCCGAACGCCGGGACATGGAATTTGGTTTCATGGTCGCAAAAGAACTCGGACGGCTCGACATAGGTCAAACGGTCGTCGTAAAAGATCGTGCGGTCATGGCTCTTGAGGCGATTGAAGGAACGGACGCTTGTATTTTGCGCGGCGGTAAACTTGCAAACGGCGGCGCCGTTATAACAAAAGTTGCAAAGCCTCAACAGGACAATCGTTTCGACGTTCCGACAGTCGGACTCAAAACTTTGGAAAGTATGGCACAAGTCGAGGCAACGGCTTTGGCAATCGAAGCGGATAAAACTTTGCTGGTTGATAAAGAAAACGTCATAAAATTTGCAGACGAAAAAAATATAACGATCGTTGCGATATAAAGATCATTCGCCGATTTTTTTAATTCATAATCTGCAGGTCACAAGGGATTTTTCCCCCGACCTGCAGATTTTTTTGTACGGATAAGTCCTGCTTTTTCTAAATTTTAAATAATATGCAAAGAAAATTTTTCATTATTTGCCGGCTGAAGCAACCGTTGCAAAGGGATTCGCGCCTTTTGACGGCGATGTCGAAACTGCCCGGAAAGAGGCAATTCGTCAGGCAATGCGTGAAGCAGTCTTTCGAAAGCGGTTGCCGGTGCAACAAAAAAATACAAAGCAAATGTCGGTTTGAAAGATGAAGATGTTAAAAAATCGGATCCGAAAGCAATTCCGCCGGAATGATCGAACTGTTAACTTGAAATTAACTTTTCCGTCCGAATTTTAAAGACAATTTTAAATCGGCAAAATTAAAATGTTTTGAAATGAAGGAAATTTGGCGTAATTTGTCAAACTTCCCGGACGGAAAAATTTTTTCAACTCAAGGAGGTATATGTCATGAAGAAGTTATTGTCATGCTTTTCCGTGTTGTTGGCGGCATTGTTTTTGCTGACCGGCACACAACCGGCATCGGCGGAAGAAGCGGAACCCGGAGTGGACTGGGTCAATAACGTCATAGTTGCCAAGGGTGAAGGTGCACCGCCCGCAAATGCA
>CAJOPK010000274.1 GCA_905236255.1 uncultured Selenomonadaceae bacterium
CGCAACGAACTCATAAATTATTGGCGGGAAGTTCACCGCCGTTACGGTTATCAAGAAATTAAAACGCCGATAATTTTGAATCGAAAACTCTGGGAAACTTCCGGACATTGGGATCATTACAAAGACAATATGTATTTTACGAAAATTGACGACGAAGATTATGCCGTCAAGCCGATGAACTGTCCGGGCGGAATTTTGGTTTACAACACTCACCCGCACAGTTACCGGGAATTGCCTTTGCGCTTGGGAGAATTGGGACTCGTTCACCGGCACGAAATAAGCGGCGCACTTCACGGACTTTTCCGCGTCAGAAATTTCACGCAGGACGATGCCCACATTTTCATGACACCGGAACAGGTTGAGCCGGAAATTCAAAAGACGATTGATCTTTTTGACGAAGTTTACAAGACTTTCGGATTGACCTACAAAGCGGAACTTTCCACCCGTCCGGATGATTCGATGGGTGACGACGAAACTTGGGAACTTTCGACAGCCGCACTCAAAAAAGCCCTCGACAATCGCGGGCTTGAATATGTCATAAACGAAGGCGACGGCGCATTTTACGGCCCGAAAATCGATTTCCACCTGCGCGATTCGATCGGCAGAACTTGGCAATGCGGAACGATTCAACTTGATATGTTGTTGCCGGAAAAATTTGACGTAAATTATATCGGCGAGGACGGCGAAAAGCATCGCCCGATCATGGTTCATCGCGTGGTTTACGGAAGTATCGAAAGATTTATCGGAATTTTGATTGAGAATTATGCGGGAGCGTTTCCTTTGTGGCTGGCACCGGTTCAGGTCAAAATTTTGCCGATTACCGACAAACACCTCGAATATTCCCGCGAACTTTGCGACAGACTTTTCAAACTCGGATTCCGTGCGGAAGTTGACGACAGAAGTGAAAAAACCGGCAAAAAGATTCGCGACAATCAGGTCAAGAAAATTCCTTACATGCTTGTTATCGGCGACAGGGAAGTTGAAACCGGAATTTTGTCGATTCGCAAGCACGGCTCTCAAGAAAGTTTTGAAATGCCGGTTGAAGATTTCATTAAATTTATGCGCGAAAAAATCGATAAGAAAGAAGAAAGTTATTGAGTGCGAAGGTAAAAGTGTGAGGAATTTGGGAAGATTACTTCCCACCTTAAAAACCGGAGGATTTTAAAATATGTGGAGAGGACTTTACACGGCGGCGACCGGCATGATAACCGAAACAAAACGTACCGACGTTATCGCAAACAATATTGCAAACGCCGCAACGACCGGTTATAAACGCGATACCGCCGTCCATCGCGAATTTCATAACATGCTTATAAAGCGCGTTTACGATCACGAACAAGCCGGTACGGCGGTCGGCATGAATGTTCCGGCGTTCAATTCTTTGACCGAACTCGGAACAAACAAAAACGACGTTACGCAGGTCAAAGGTTTTAATGCGGATCCTTTTTATCGTCCGTCGATCGGCGAGCTCGGACTCGGTGATTACATTGACGAAGTTGCCGTCGATTATACGCAAGGCGCAATGGAAACGACCGGAAATCCTTTCGATCTTGCCATTGCCGGCAACGGGTTTTTCACGATTCAAACGCCGAACGGTATCCGTTACACGCGCAACGGCGCATTTTTCAAAAATCAACAGGGATATATTCAGGATATTCGCGGCTACAATTTGCTTGACACGGAAGGCAATCCGATTCGCGTTCCGCAAAATATTCCGGCGCACAGATTTTTGGTTACGGGTGACGGCACAATTTACGTCACCGGCAACAACACGCAGGAAAATGAAGAAGGTCAATTTGTTTCAAACGGAAATCAAAACAATCAGCAACGACTTGCACAAATTCAATTCGTTCAATTCAACGACAGACTTGCGACCGAAAAACAGGGCGACAACCTTTTCTATGCCGTCACCGACAATGAAGGAAATTTGGCGCAGCCCGTGCCGGCAACCGGCGAAATTTTGCAGGGGATTTTGGAAAAATCAAATACCGCGATCGTCAGCGAAATGGTCGAACTGATTCACAACCACAGACTTTACGAGGCCGGTGCAAAGGCCGTAACGACACAGGATACAATGCTTGATGCGTCGGTTAATCAGGTCGGAAGAATCGGCAGCTGAAAATTTTGAAAATCTGCAGACGAGTCCCTTCGGAGAAATTTGAAGGGACTTTATTTTTTCTTAATTTCGGAATTCCCGGTTTAAACGAAATCAAAAATTTTTGACGAAATTTTCTAAAAATATATTGACATCACTCCGAATAACCGGTAAACTCCCCACAACGAAGGCGAAAGGGGCGATTGAATGACCAAAGAAGTGCAGATCTTCCGGTGACAAATCGAGAATGTCGCTTTTGAAGTTAGAATGAAAAGCCCGGAGTGGTTGCGGTTTTGAATCCGCACGGGGCGTATGTTTTTGCATTCGTCGATTTGTTCAAGGAAAGGATTGTGGCGTTTTTGCTTTCGGAAATTAAATAGCGACCGATACACTTGAAAGATGTGTGTCGGTCGTTTGATTTATGACCGGAAACGATGCAGAATCTGAAAATAAAAATTTTTGAGGAGTGAATACTTCAATGGCAAAAATCAAAAATAAAAATGTTTCGCCGGCTGTCGTCCGGGAAATTTCCGTAATAATCGCAATGTACAACACGGAAAATTATATTGAAGAATGTTTGCGGAGTCTTTTGAATCAGACTTTTCAAGATTTTGAAGTCATAATTGCGGACGATTCCTCCACCGACAATTCCGTTGCGGTTGCCGAAAAAATGATCCCGGAATTTGACGGTCGGCTTAAAATCGTGCGAATGATGAAAAACAGCGGATTTCCGGGTATTCCCCGCAATTTTGCGCTGAAACAGGCGCGCGGCAAATATATTTATTTTTTGGACAGCGATGATTTTTTGGATCCCGATACCTTTGAAACGTTGCATAAAATTGCCGAAGATTTTGATGCCGATGTCGTTCATTGTGAAAGATATTACAGATATATCGAAGAAGAGGACAAAACTTTTATCGAAACTTTTCAACTCGGCGAACTCGTTCAAGAGCCGACTTTGGAAACTTCCGATATATCGGATCGCATAAAGAGATTGACCGAAAAAAGATTTTTGTGGTGGGGTTGCAACAAACTTTATCGGCGCGAAATGATTAACCGGAACAATATAAAATTTCCCAACATGACAAGTTTTGAAGATTTGCTGTTCACTTTTATGTGTATCGTCTGTGCAAAAAATTATGTCCGAGTGCCTTTCCTGAATTATCATTATCGTATTCGTCAGGGTTCACTTTCAAACAAGGGACGCGATGCTTGGGAAATTGCCCGGAATATGATTGAAGCGGTTAAATTTATCGAAAAATTTGCCGCCAAAAATGATTTTCTGATTCAAAAGCCTTCCGCAAAGTACATGATGATTGATTTCTTTGCCGGCAGTCGATTGAATATCATGGGACAAAAAATTTTCGCGCAGGCAAAACTTAATCCGGATGAGGTTTACGAATTTGTCCGCAGAAATATTTTTTCCGTCAATCCCGCCGATAATGCCGATCTTACCGCATGGCTTTTCACTGTGGGAAGTTTGATGAAAGTTTATAACGAATTTTTGGAAAACCGGGTTAAGGAATTGCAAAATAAAATTTCAGCTTTGGAAAATGCCGGCACCGGTGAACAA
>CAJOPK010000275.1 GCA_905236255.1 uncultured Selenomonadaceae bacterium
CGGAAAGTCGTTACGAAGGAAGTATTTTGGGTTCGTTGACTTTGATTTTTGCTGTCGGCAAACAAAAAATTTTCATGCTGACCTTGATAATGTTTGCATTTTTTTCAGTCCCGTTCATGGCATATTTGAGTACGTCCTCATTCATCTACATTGAAAATTTCGGGCTTTCCGCTCAACAGTACAGTTATTTCTTTTCGGCAAATGCTGCCGCCTCCGTTGCCGGTCCGATGATTTACCTGCGCCTGAAAAATTTTGCGGGAGATACAAAAATTTTGTACGGCTGTTTTTTGACCGGGATATTGAGCGGTGCTTTGGTTTTGACGGCAGGTCATTTTTCGGCGGCAACTTTTATGCTTTCATTCCTGCCGTTTACGGTTATCGGCTCGGTCATCCGTCCGTTTGCGATGGAAACTTTGTTGAATCGGGTAAGAGAAAATGCCGGAACGGCATCTTCAATGATAAATTTTGTTCAAACACTTTTCGGAAGTGCCGGCATGATGCTCGGCTCTCTGCCTTGGTCAAATTTTATCGACGGACTCGGAATAATAATCTTGTCGGCAATCGCCTGTGCAATTCCGTTTAAGCTGAAAATTCACTTCGGTCAATGATAAATGTCGGTGTGTAAAAATTCGTTTTTGACGACTTGACCGCCTTTGTAATAAACCCGGTAAATTGAAGGCGAATTGTCCGGACCGGATCTTTCGATTGAAATATTTGAGCCGTTCAAATCCGACTTTGTACCCAAAACGTAAACATTTAAAACGGAGTCGTAAGCATAAGCGACAAGATAAACATTGTGCTTTAAATCGTTGCGGAATTTAAAATCAATCAAATCGTCGGCAACGGTGGCATCTCTGCCCGGCGCAATGTAAGTCGATTTTGAATAATGGGAAGATCTTTCGGTCGGGGTAAGTCCGGCAAGCAAAACGGCATTGTAAAGGGTCGAACTGACCTGACAAACTCCGCCGCCGTAATCCTGTGCGGGTTCACCGTTCAAGATAACGCCGGCAACTTTATATCCTGCGGATCGGGTTCTTTTTCCGACGGTATCGTTGAAGGAAAAAGTCCACCCGGTTTTTATCATTTTGTGAGAAATTGAACGGGCGGCAAGTCTTATGTTATCGCCGCGATCTCCGGGAACATAACTTGTCGAATAATGTCCGATAATCGAATCTATGTTTGCAATATCTTCCGTCCTTACGAAAGGCTGAATTTCTTCCGGAACAAGTTCGATTTTTCCGGAGGGAAGTTTCAAAGTATTCAGCGGGTCTTTCAAGGAATCAAAAATTTTTTGCGTGTCCAATTTTTTGCCCACAACGCCGGGAATTTTTTCAATCAATCCGTTTCCGCCAAGTCTGCACACGGCATTTACCGGCTCGACGTAAATTTGTTTTGCAATTTCGTCAAGTTTTTGCTTCAGAAGATTTTCGTCAAATTCCGCAACAAGGATAATGTTTCGCCCGTTCAAAGCGCAACGAATCTGATCGTTCAAATTTGAAACGACATTTCCGCCGCGCCCGTAACTCATCGCCTCATTTACGGCCGGTTCGGTCAGCGGATTTAATTTTATATCTTCCGGAGAAATTTCAAATTCACGCTCGCCGTAAACAAATTTGAGCGGGTGAATTTTTTCGGCGGCAAGTTTTTCAAAAAATTTTTTCGTCCCGCCGGTATCAAGTCCGTTAATCGGAATACCTTCCGCTTTAACTCCCTTGACGACTTTATTTCCGGCGGCAACGGAATGAGAAACCGACACGGTCGTTGCACCGGCAAGGATTACGGCGGCTGAGGTCAAAACCGAAACGCCCTTCAACGACAACAATTCTCCCCAATCATATCCTCCGGATTTTACGGTATCCATTACAATCCCTTCCCAAAAAATCTGTTTTAAAACCTTATTCAGAAATTTCCCGTAACCGTCAAATGAAGTCTTGAAGAATCAACTTTTTTGCCGGCAAAAGTTTTCTTGAAAGGAACCGCCCAAGCCAAAGAGGCGGAATAATATTTTGCCGTCAAATTAAATCCGATACCGCCGCCGGTAAGACTTTTTTCGTCGTAAACACTTCCGCCGGAAACATGACCGTAATCAATGAAGGGAAAAACATTTAATCTTTTGTTTTTGGTCACCGGAATTTGATATTCGATGCTTGCGGTAAATCCTTTTTCGCCGCCGAGAAAACTTTCTTCATATCCGCGCACGGAATTTGCGCCGCCGATAAAAAATCTGTCCGAAGAGCCGAGAATGTCTTTTGAAGTTATTTGCCCGTCGAAGCGCGTCTTAAAAATTTGTCCTCCGCCGTATCTTTTTTGCCAAAGACCGTTCAATCTGTAAATCGGCGCGGTTGCGGAAACGCCGGAAATATTTTCGCGCCGGGAGATTACAAAAGAATGTTTGTGATAAAATACACGATTTTTCCCGTAATGAATAAAGGTTGCGTAAGGCGTAATTCTTGTGGTTTTGTCGTCAACCCAACGGACTCTTTGCCCTTGACGCATACCCAAATCCGTTTGAGATTTTTGGTGAGAAACTTGCAAGCCGGTTTCATACCGGCTTTTTTGATCCGCATGAAAAGGGACGCGCAAAGTTGCACCGATTGATTTTGCCTTACCTTCAACGCCCAAAGCGACCAATTCGCCGGATTTTATTTCCGTTTCATTCGTGTTGTAATCAAGATCAAGTTTCATTCCGCGATGATTCAGAGGTATGCTGAAACCCACCCCCCAAGCGTCGGTGCCGGTACTTCTTATGTAATTTGCGCGGAAAGAATCGCGTCGACCGGTCAGACTTCGATAATTGTAAAAAATTCCTTCCCGCCACTTTCCGCTTGTTTCATAGCCGCCGTTATCGACATACAAAGTCAACGCCTGATTTTTCGGCTCGTAAGCAATAATTTCGTAATCGGTTTCACCGAAATTTTCGCCGGCCTTCATTGTGATCCGGAGTTGAACGTCCTCCGTCCCGTTAAATCTCTGCAAATTTTTGTTGAGTTTTTGAGTGTTTGCAATTTCGCCGGGAGCAAGGGGAAAACTTTTCAAGATATAATTTTCGCGTGTATGTTTGTTGCCGGTGACGGTAACTTTTCCGGTTTTTCCTTCGACAAGGCGAATTTGAACTTCTCCTTCATGAATCGTCTGCGGCGGCAAAAATGCCCGGCAAGTCATAAAACCTTTTTCGACATAAAGTTTGTTGACTTCTTCAACGATTTTGTAAAGGTCGTTGAGTGAAATTTCTTTGCCGACATACTCGGAAGAAATTGTTTCAAGTTCTTCCGGCAACAAAATTTGAGATTCGTCGAAATTTATTTTCTTGAGTTCAAAAGTAACGGATGCGGTTTCCTCGTCCGGATTTTTTTCATCGGATCGTTCAACCTTTGCATTTCGATTTTGTTCGTCCTCCTCAATCTGTTCCGCAATTCTCAAGCGTTCCATTTCCTCGCGACTTCTTTCAAGTTGCGCGCCGGGATCGTTTGCGCCGTCTGCGGGGGCGGCATACGCGATCTGCCCGGAAAGTCCGACCGCAAATACCGGCAAAAAAATTTTTGTTAATGTTTTTCTCACAAAAATGCCTCCACGAAATCAAACAATTTTAGTCTGCACTTTGTTGCGTGCTTGCCTGGAAATTTTTGTTATCAGGTCGAATGCAGACGATATTTACGGAGTTTTTTCTGCCAATATCGCAATTCCCCTGCAAAAAAATTTCATTTTGTTTGTCCGATTTAAAGTCCCGGAAACATCAAGGTTGATTTTTTTTTGCTGTGGTGGTATTATCCCGCCGGAAAAGTTCTTTAAAGGGGTTTTTTTGATGAAGCATGTGTTGTCGGTCTGCGTCGAAAATCAGCCCGGCGTTTTGGTGCGCGTGGCGAGTATGTTCAG
Source organism: uncultured Selenomonadaceae bacterium (assembly GCA_905236255.1). Taxonomy (GTDB): domain Bacteria; phylum Bacillota; class Negativicutes; order Selenomonadales; family Selenomonadaceae; genus Quinella. The sequence goes on from CAJOPK010000275.1 coordinate 3,874, forward strand.
CCGGCGTGAATTTAATATCGACAGTCTTTCCGTCGGCGTAACTCAGTCGCCGGAGTTTTCCCGGATTACCGTCGTCGTTTACGGAGATTCCGGGCTTGTCGAACAAATGATCAAGCAGCTTGAGAAAATGCCGGTCGTCCGTGCCGTTCAAAGACTTGATTCGGCTACCGCAGTTACTCGCGGAATGACAATGATTAAAGTTTCGGCGGACGACGATAACCGGCTAGACGTTCTCAAAATGGCGGAACTTTTCCGCGCCCATGTCGTTGACGTTCAGCCGACGACGCTTATTTTTGAGATCACCGGCAATGACGAAAAAGTTACGGCGTTTACAAGGTTGCTCGCGCCTTACGGAATTTTGGAAGTCATCCGCACCGGGCTTATTGCTCTGGAACGCGGTGAAAATACAATAAACAACTATAACCAAGTGAGGGAATATTATGGCAAAAACTTATTATGATCAGGACGTAAATTGGGAGATTATGAACGGCAAGACCGTTGCAATAATCGGTTACGGCAGTCAGGGACATGCGCACGCGCTTAATTTGAAGGAAAGCGGCGTTAATGTCGTCGTCGGTCTTTATGAAGGCTCGAAATCCAAAGCCGTCGCCGAAAAAGCAGGCTTGAAAGTCATGAATGTTGCCGACGCGACAAAGGCTGCGGATATTGTCATGATTCTTATTCCGGACGAAAAACAGGCGGACGTTTACAAAAATGAAATTGCTCCGAACTTAAAAGACGGCGCGGCGTTGGCATTTGCTCATGGGTTCAATATTCATTTTAAACAAATTATTC
>CAJOPK010000276.1 GCA_905236255.1 uncultured Selenomonadaceae bacterium
ACAACGCTGCCGTCTTTGTCATACCAACGCAGGAGAGCCTCCGCGCCGATTAAACGCCCGTCTTTTGCATCAACCTGCGGCTGATAGCAAAGGAAAAAATCTTCGCAACCGCGTGCAATACAATTCTGCATAAGGTTCTGCATGCCTATATCGTAACGCCAACGATCGTAAGTTTCCTTGACAAAGAAACAAATTTGATCCCGACCTTTTTTGCGGGCAATTTCCAAAGCAACTTCCGCATAGCGCGTGACGGTTACGCTGTCGCTTGCGTCGGTGGGATAAAACGCCGCGCCGGCTGAAGCCGTGCAATAAATCGTGTCCTCGACGTTGCGAATTTCGCGCATACAGAGCTGGACGCTGGAGAAAATAATTTCAATCTCTTCCGGCATCGCGTCCGGGATAATCATTCCGAACATATCGTTGTCAAGTTTGTAAAGTTTAATGTCCGGCGGCAAAACGTTCGTAATGTTTTGTGCAATTTGCCGGAGTGCAATATCACCGAAATGATGACCGTAAGTTTCGTTGATGACGTGGAAATTGTCCAATCCCACCACGACAACCGCGCCGTGAACATTCGGCAACCCGTTCAATTCGGCATGCAAAGCCACATCAAACGAGTGACGATTCAAAAGTCCGGTAATATGATCGGCGCGGAGCCTGACATCCATGCGCGTTATGACACCGGAAATCAAAACCGGTTGTCCGAACTCGTCCTTCCCCGCCGCCATACGAAGATTGACCCAGCCGTAATCGCCGCTCTTGTGCAAAAGTCGAAAATCACAACTCACATCTTTTTTGGCGTGACCCTTGTCAATTTCCGCCATCGCATTTTCGTAAATTTCGCGATCTTCATGATGAATGAAAGGCAAGACAAGCGAATCGAGGTCGTCGGTTTCGTTCGAGGGAAAACTGAAGTCCCGCATGAAGTTGTCGGACATCAAAACTTCTCCGGTATTGACATCCGCAACAAACAGATACTCCTCCGCCGAATTTTGTAACGCATTGAAATACGTTCTTATTTTGTTAATCGGAGAATTTTCATTCATACTCATCAGTAACTCTTCCTTTGTGCAAATTTTCCGCTCTACATATCTGCGTGTTTGTTCGACGCAAAAATCGAACTTCCTGCAATTCGCCGGAATAATTTCAGTCGAGCGAAAAAATTTTTACTGAACAATTTTGCCGAAGTCCGCAACTTTCGCCAAAAGATTATCGACGGATTTCAAAAGCGCAAGACGATTTTTGCGAATATCCGGATTTTCGTCCATTACCATGACCGAATCAAAGAAATTGTCGATAGGCGAAGAAAGTTTTTTCAATGCGTCAATCGCGCCGATATAATCGCGCTTTTCGATCAATTCTTCCGCCACAACCTTTACGGCCTCAAATGCCCTGTACAAAACATTTTCCGCATCGACCGACAAAAGTTCCGGATTTATTTCCGTTGAATCGGCTTTTTTCGCAAGATTTCCGACGCGCACAAATGCCTGAATATTTTTGGTTGCGTCCGGAGTTGCCAAAAAGTTTTCGACCGCCGCCGCCTTCAAAGTCACGGAATAAACATCGTCAACATTTCCGGTTACCGCGTCGACAACATCGTAACGAACGGAATCGAGAACATTTTTGACGCGCAAATTCATAAATTCGGCAAAATCCTTTTGAATTTTTTCGCGACCTGCCGTATCCGAAATTTTCAGCAAATCTTCAGCCGTCTTTACAATTTCGCTCAAATTCAAAGACCATTTCGCCGCAACAATCATGTTGACAATTCCGAGTGCCTGCCGACGAAGTGCAAAGGGATCCTGTGAACCGGTCGGGACAAGTCCTCTGCTGAAGGTTGCAACGATATTGTCGATTTTATCGGCAAGTGACAAAATTTTTCCGGGAATTGTTTCCGGTTGACTGTCGCCGGCAAAGCGCGGTTTGTAATGTTCGTCAATCGCCGTGCAAACTTCCGGATTTTCGCCGTCAAGTTTTGCATATTCGCGTCCCATTATCCCCTGCAATTCGGTAAATTCGGTGACCATTCCGGTGACCAAATCCGCCTTTGAAAGGAGAGCCGCGCGGGTTGTATTCTTGCGATCTTCGCCGGAAACTTTGTCGCCCAAAAGATCGGAAATTTTTTCGACAAGTTTTACAAGTCTTTCGGTCTTTTCGTAAACGGAACCGAGTCCTTCTTGAAATACGACCGTCTTTAATTTTTCGCGGTGACCTTCGAGAGAAATTTTTCTGTCCTCATTGAAGAAAAATTGCGCGTCCTCAAGGCGGGCTTTCAAAACTCTTTCGTTTCCGTGACGAACAACGTCGATATAATCGCTGCCGCCGTTGCGAACGGTGATGAAAAGCGGCATCAATCTGCCGTCTGCCGATTTTACCGGGAAATATCTTTGATGATCGCGCATCGGGGTTACGACCGCCTCCGCCGGAAGTTGCAAATATTTGTCTTCAAATTTTCCGGCAAGTGCCGTCGGATATTCGACCAAATATAAAACTTCTTCCAAAAGGTCGTCGGTAATTTCGGCTTTGCCGCCGTTTTCGGTTGCAACTTTTTCAATTTCTTCGACAATCATTTTGCGGCGTTTTTCCGGATCGACAATTACAAAATTTTCTTCACAAGCCTTGACATAATCCGCCGCCGTTTTAATTTCAAAATCGCCTTTGCTCAAAAATCTGTGACCGCGCGAAATTTTGCCGGATTTTACTTCCGCAACTTCAAAGGAAATAATTTCGTCGTCGGCAAGGGCAACAATCCACCGGAGCGGACGAATGAATTTGAAGTCCAAACTTCCCCAGTGCATATTGTTCGGGAAACTCAAATCGCAAATAATTTTCGGGAAAAGAGTTTTCAAAATTTCGGTTGTCGGCTCACCTTTTTCATGAACGACGGCGTAAATATATCCGTCGCGTGTGATTAAATCTTCCGGATTGACTTTTGCGCCGCGTGCAAATCCGATTGCCGCCTTTGTAAGTTTTCCTTCCGCATCGTAAGCAATTTTTGCGGAAGGGCCGCGCTTTTCTTCCGAAATATCGGATTGA
>CAJOPK010000277.1 GCA_905236255.1 uncultured Selenomonadaceae bacterium
AAGCCGAGCCGCTTTAGAAGCGGCGGAACAGCTGACGCGAATCATTCTCACAAAATTACAATTTATCCCCGCGAAACTAAAAAATGTTTTGCAAATTATTTCCGGATTGACAAATAAATATGTGAAATTTTCAGAAAATAACTTGCTTTAATGAAAATTTGTGTTATCATAAACTACAGTTTTGGATGCGTAAAATTTCTGTCCGGAAAGGGAGTCTTTGAATGGCGACGTTATTGGAGAAAACACGCAAGATTAACAAATTGCTGCAACGGTCGGAAAATGTCGAATATGACGGAATTTCAAAAGTGCTGAGCAACGTACTTGACGCAAATATCTACATCACCAACAAAAAAGGCGACATTTACGGTTACGCATTTACCGACAATTTTGAATGTGAGCTGATGATTGACAAGGTCATTCGCAAAGGGAAATTTCCTCAAGCCTATGTTCGCTGGCTCAATCAACTTGAAGAAACCCAAGCGAATCGGCGCACTCAAACCGGTATGTGTGCTTACGACGACAATCGGGAATGTGCTTTTGACGGCAAAAATACGACGATTGTTCCGATTTACGGAGTGGGCAGAAGAATCGGGACGCTTATAATTGCGCGTTACGATGAAGATTTTACCGACGACGATCTTCTGCTTGCCGAATACGGCGCAACGGTTGTCGGCATGGAAATGCTCCGGGATCACACGGAAAAACTTGAGATTGACGCAAGAAAAAAGGCTACCGTTCAGATCGCGCTGGCAACCTTGAGTTATTCGGAAGCGGAAGCGGCAATAAACATTTTAAACGAATTGGACGGCAACGAAGGTCTTTTGGTTGCGTCGAAAATTGCGGATCGCGTCGGAATAACGCGCTCGGTTATCGTCAACGCCTTGAGAAAATTTGAATCGGCGGGTGTTATCGAATCCAAATCTTTGGGAATGAAGGGGACGTATATAAAAATTTTGAACGAATATCTGGTTGATGAAGTCAAAAAACTTCACCGTTGATTTTCGGGCAAAACGGTTGCGTAAAATTGTCGAATTTCAAGTTCGACAATTTTTTTGTCTCACATTTTGAATAGTCAAGCGAAACTTCTTGTTTCAAGATATTTTTGCAAACAGACATCAAGAATTGCAGTCGATAAAAAAATTTCTTGACAACCGGATTTTCGGGTGATATATTGCTGCAGGTCTAACGGAGAGTTGTCCGAGTGGTTGAAGGAGCACGATTGGAAATCGTGTGTGCGTTGATAGCGTACCGAGGGTTCGAATCCCTCACTCTCCGCCATTGTATTTTGTAAAGTATTGCGGGGCGTTCCGGTTGTGAACGCAGGGGTCTCGTTTTCTCCGAACTTTTTTGTGCTGACAATCTCGCCAGGGCATATGCAGCAACGGGGTTTCATTGTAGCACGGGTTGTTTCGCTTTTTGAAACCTGACCTTTGCGTTGACAATCGGAAATTTTCATTTTCGGCGAAAACAGAATTTGTGAAATTCGTGCGCGGTTGCGGTCAATTCTTTCTTGACGCAGGGCGCGCTTTTTATTATTATTATTCGACAATTCAAGGAGGTAATTATATTGGAAACTTTAAAAGGTATGGAACGCACTCATAAATGCGGTGAAATTCGCAAAAGTGACGAAGGCAAAGAAATTCAACTTGCCGGCTGGGTATCCCGCAGAAGAGATCACGGCGGACTTATTTTTGTCGATATGCGCGATCGAAGCGGTCTTGTTCAAATTGTCTTTGACGAAGCTGCACTCGGAAAAGATTTTGCGAAGGCGGAAACCTTGCGCAACGAATTTGTTATCGGTGTTCGCGGCACGGTTCGCGCCCGCAGTGAAGATACCGTCAATCCGAAAATGGACACCGGCGAAATTGAAGTTGTCGCAAGGGAACTCAGAATTTTGAACAAGGCAAAAACTCCGCCTTTCTATATTCAAGACGGCGTTGACGTTGACGAAAACGTAAGACTTCGTTATCGTTATCTTGACCTGCGCCGCCCGGAAATGCAACAAAATATAATGCTCCGTCACCGCGTCGCAAAACTTATGCGCGATTATCTTGACGAAAACGGATTTTTGGAAATTGAAACTCCGATGCTCTGCCGCAGTACTCCGGAAGGTGCAAGAGATTTTCTTGTTCCGAGCCGTCTTAATCCCGGACAATTTTACGCACTTCCGCAGTCGCCGCAGATTTTCAAACAGCTTTTGATGGTTTCCGGTTTTGAAAAGTATTTTCAGATCGTCCGCTGTTTCCGTGATGAAGATTTGCGCGCCGATCGTCAGCCGGAATTTACCCAGCTTGACATTGAAACTTCCTTCCTTAATCAGGACGACATAATCACTTTGATGGAAGGTCTTGTCAAAACGATTTTTGAAAAATCTTTGGGCGTTGAAGTCCAAACTCCTTTCCTGCGTATGCCTTGGGATGAAGCGATGACGCGTTTCGGCAGCGATAAGCCGGATATGCGTTTCGGTATGGAACTTCAGGATATTTCCGAATACGTCAAAGGTTCCGATTTCAAAGTATTTACAAGCGTTTTGGAAAACGGCGGACAAGTGAAAGTAATAAACGTCGAAGGTTACGCAAACATTCCGCGCAGAGAACTTGACGGACTTGTCGAGTATGTGAAAACTTACGGCGCGAAAGGTCTTGCATGGATTCAGTACAGCGAAGAAGGCGTTAAATCGCCGTTTAAAAAATTCTACAGTGATGAAACTTTTGAACAAATCAAACAGGCAACCGGCGCGAAAACCGGCGACTTGCTTTTGGTAGTCGGTGACAAGCCGGCGGTCGTGGCACAGGCTTTGGGAGAACTTCGCCTTGAAATGGCACGCCGCAGAAATCTGATCGATCCGGACAAACTTTCATTCCTGTGGGTTGTCGATTTCCCGATGTTTGAATATGTCGAGGACGAAAAACGTTACAAGGCGATGCATCACCCGTTTACCTCACCGCGTGAAGAAGATGTGGAATTTTTGCTGACGGAGCCGGCGAAAGTCAAAGCCAATGCTTACGATATAGTTTTGAACGGTGTCGAAGTCGGCGGCGGCAGCTTGAGAATTTATCAAAGCGATCTGCAGGAAAAAGTTTTTGAGGCAATCGGCTTGACGAAAGATGAGGCACGGGCGAAATTCGGATTTTTGATGGACGCTTTTGAATACGGCACGCCCCCGCACGGCGGAATTGCTTTCGGTCTTGACAGATTGATCATGCT
>CAJOPK010000278.1 GCA_905236255.1 uncultured Selenomonadaceae bacterium
AGCCTTGCGAGGGAGTACCGCCTCAAAAACGGTTCAAAGACCGTTGGTCAAAATACACTTTTTTTACGTGGTAGTCCTCCACGATGCGATTCTTAACCGGCAACCGCCGTTTGCCGTTCGGCTGAATTTTAATCGTTATCGATACCAATGTCAATGTTAGTGCCTTATATCACCCGATTGAAATCGGGAGTTTTACGGCATATTTTAAATAAATTTTTTCTTGACCCGAATAAATTCAAAGTTTAAAATCTGTTTCAAATTTTGAAGGAAGTTGTCGAAATGGTCGAATTTTCAAGACGAGATTTCATGAAACCGGCGGGAGTTGCGGCTGTCGGAAATTTTGCCGGAATTGGAAAATCCGTGACGACGAAATCTGCGATCGATTTGAACTTCTCCGGATCAAAGCCGGAAGATTCTTGAAAAGATTGACGGTCAAGCCGTCCTTATTCTCAAAGGCTTGTCCAAAATTTGGAGTGGCAGTCTTCCACAGATACGCCGTTTCGATACCAATGTCAATGTTAGTGCCTTATATCCCCCGATTGAAATCGGGAGTTTTGCGGCATATTTTAAATAAAAGGCAGGGAAAATTTTTTAATGAAAGCAAGCGAACTTTATGCACCGACTTTGCGGGAATCTCCGGCAGAGGCGGAACTCACAAGTCACAAACTCATGTTTCGCGCCGGACTCATTCGCAAGGCGGCGGGAGGAATTTATTCTTATTTGCCGCTCGGCTGGCGCACAATGAAAAAGATTATGCAAATAATCCGGGAAGAAATGGACGCAAAAGGCGGGCAGGAAATCATGATGCCGATAACTCAACCGGCGGAACTTTGGCGGGAATCCGGGCGTTGGGCGGTTTACGGCGATGAAATGATGCGAATGAAAGATCGTCACGGGCGCGAATTTTGCTTGGGGCCGACTCATGAAGAAATGATAACTTCACTTATCAGGAATGAAGTCCGGTCTTACAAGCAACTTCCTCTCATGCTCTATCAAATTCAAAACAAATACCGCGACGAGATTCGTCCGCGTTTCGGATTGATGCGCAGTCGCGAATTTGTCATGAAGGATTTGTATTCGTTCGACAAAGACGTTGACGGCATGAATGTTTCCTATCAAAAGATGTACGACGCTTACGACCGGATTTTCACCCGTTGCGGTCTGAAATTTCGCCCGGTCGAGGCGGACAACGGCGCAATCGGCGGCGGTCATTCTCATGAATTTACGGTACTTGCCCCGAGCGGCGAATCAAATATTGCTTATTGCGAATCCTGCGATTATGCCGCAAGCGACGAAAAAGCCGAATTGAAAGTCATAAAAGCCGCGCCGGAAGAAATGAAACCGCTTGAAAAAGTCGAAACTCCGAATGCTCACACGATCGAACTTGTCAAAGATTTTCTCAACGTGCCGATCGAAAAGACTATCAAAGCCGTTGCCTTCCAAGACGACGACGGACGTTTGATTTTGGCTTTTGTTCGCGGAGATCATGAAGTCAACGAAATTAAAGTTTTAAATGCCGTTGAAGGCGCACTTCATTTGCATATGGCCGAAGAGTCCGCAATTTCGGCGGCCGGCGGTTCCGCAGGTTTCATGAGTCCCATCGGAATTAAGGACGGCACGGTTATTGTTGTCGATTCGACCGTAATGGAAATGTATAATGCCGTTGCCGGCGCAAACGAACCGGACAAGCATTTTATAAACGTCAATCCGCGCAGAGATTTTGACGAATCGAAAATCATTGTTGCGGACATTCGCCTTGTCCGGGAAGGAGATCCCTGCCCGAATTGCGGCGCACCTTTGAAAATGACACGCGGCATTGAAGTCGGTCAGGTCTTTACTTTGGGGCAAAAATATGCAAAGGCACTCGGCGCAACTTTCTTGGACGAAAACGGAAAGGAAACAGTCTTTGAAATGGGTTGTTACGGTATCGGTGTCGGCAGAACCATGGCGGCGGCCATCGAACAGAACAACGACGAAAACGGAATTATTTGGAACAGGGCGATCGCACCTTTTGAAGTCGTCGTCGTTCCGATTAACGCGAAAAATAACGATCAGCTTGAATATGCGACAAAACTTTATGAAGAACTCAAAAATGCCGGCGTCGATGCACTTCTTGACGACAGAAAAGAACGCGCCGGAGTAAAATTCAACGATTGCGATTTAATCGGCTATCCGATCCGGGTAACGGTCGGCCCGAAAACTTTGGAGAGCGGAGATGTCGAAATTAAAATCCGCAAATCCGGAGAAGTTTTGACTTTCAAGCGCGAAGAATTTTTGGAGAAAATCTGCAGCAAATTGAAAGAACTTTAAATTTTCCGGGAAAAACAAAAATAAAAAATCCTTTGTATCGGTCGAAAAATCGAAACAAAGGATTTTTTCGTTGTTTACAAAAATTTGTTTTTGTCGCAAAAAATTTTCCACGCCTCGCGCCGGCATTTTTCCAACCCGTTCATATATTTCCTGCCGTCCATTAAAGCGGATTTTAAAAGATGTTCCCGGAGTCCCGCATGATAACCGGC
>CAJOPK010000279.1 GCA_905236255.1 uncultured Selenomonadaceae bacterium
AAGATTGTTCCGGAATCGGGACGGAAGCAACACGCGCCGGAATTATTGACAAACTCCAAAAAGACGGTTTTCTCAAAACGGACAAAAAATTTTTGATTCCCACTCCGAAAGCTCTCGACACTTTCAGATTTTTGCCGGACGAATTGATTTATCCGGATTTGACTGCTCTGTGGGAAAATGAACTCAATTCCGAAAATTTTTCACTCGAAAAATTTCTGCAATCTCAAATTTCCGTCATTAACAATTTAATTGCACCGTCAAAAAAAGATTTCGTTGCAAACATCAAGACTGTTCAATGCCCCCAATGTCAAAATCAAATGACAAAATTCAAATCGAAAAAAACGGGAGATTTTTTTTGGCATTGTCAAAGTTGCAATTTGTATCTTCCGGACAAAAACGATGCGCCGGTTGTCTATATTTGTCCTCAATGCGGAAAGGGATTTCTGACAAAACGCAAGGGAACGAAAGGAACTTTTTGGGCTTGCAACGCTTATCCGGTGTGCAAAAAAAACTTCCCGGACGATGACGGCTTGCCGAAAATGTGATAAAATTTTCGAGGGAGGAGGATTTTTATGGACGAAGAAAAAAATTTTGAAAGCGTATCATTCGACGAGGACGACGAAGAAATTGATGACATTGATTTCGAGGATTTTGGAATCTTTGGTAATATGCGCCGCAGTATTTTGCAAAGCTATCGCCCGGAATATTATGAAAAAATGAAATCCGAAGGCGTTCTTGCGGAACATTTGCAGAGTACTCAAAACGAGTACGCTCAAAAATATGATTTTATTATTCGCAAGCAAATGGAGCGGGAAGGTATTCCGGACATTCCGGAAAATCGCGGCATCAGAGAAAATATCGCCATGTCAATGCGCGAAATACTCTTTGACGAAATGTGTCCGCCGGAATGGATCGCGGAAGATTTCGAAGAATAACCGAATAACTTGAAAAAACTCTGCCCGGCGGCAAAAATCGCCGGGTTTTAAATTTGCAAAAAAATCGGAATTTGAAAACATTCTCTCGTGTTACTTTTTGATTCGAAAAAATTTTTTACACGGGAGGTATAAAATTATGTCTGATTTGACAGCAACCGAATTGCAGGAACGCAATCGCAATTACATTGATTCGCTTGGCAACAATGTCGGACGTTATCTGAATTTTTTGTCGGTAATGTCCAAATATCACAAATATTCCGTTGAGGACTTGGCAAGTTTCGCATTTGAAGCTCCTCAATCCTTTACGGCGGCAGCATCACCAAATATTTGGAAAAGAAATTACAACCGTTCCGTTAATGCAAATGCAAAAGGCATTAACATTATCCAAGACAACAAAGTTGTCAAAATTTTTGACGTATCGGAAACCGTATCCGATTCAAAAAATCCTTCGCCCGTCAAAATTTGGCATTACGATGACAATTTGCACAAAGGTTACATCAATGCCGTAATTGACAGCGACACCGATTTTACGGACACGGCAACCAAAGTCCGCATGATAATCGAAAACGCCGTAAGAAATTCTTCAATTCCGGAGCCGGACAAAAATTTGATTGCATTGAGTGCAACCGCCGTGATTCTTGAAAGAATGAATTTGTCAACCGATGAAATCAGCCGGGAAATTGCGGGAATATCTTTAACCGGTCGCAATATGCAAGAAATTATGAGTTCAACTCAAGCAACGGCAAAAAGATTTCTTAATGCGTTGCAGAAAGCGACAAAACTTGATTTTGATTCGGAAGAAGAAAATCCCCTTATTAAAGAGTTCGGCATAATGGAACCTGCCGATGAAATCGAAAATTCCGTTGAAAACATTCAGGTTGCAGATAAGTGGAACAAGCAATTTGCAAATCTTCTCGATGATGATGTCAAAGAAAAGATTGCCATTCTCGTTCCCGACTCTTCCTCTGAATATACCAACATTCCGATTGTAATTGACAAACCAAAGCAGACATCTCCGGATTTTATCAATTACAATCAAAATGATGACGGAACAGTTGTACTGCAGATTCATTCTTCTTACGCCGACCGTTTTAGAACTTACGAAACGGAAGAACAAGCGCAAAAGGCACTTGAAATGCTTGCCGATGCGTGGAATCACGGTGATGAGTCATTTACCCTCCCGACACAGGAAGAAATTAAAATTTCCCTCATTGAAGACCTTAACAGAGAAACTCGCGAACTTGTTAAGCAACTTTTCTACACGGACGATGGCGAAAGCGGACAAAAAATCAAAATCACTCCGCAGGAAGAAAACTATAATCCGACTCCAACAATACTTAATGCACGGGCAATTCATTTCGACGGCATTTCTTCTTTCAAAGCTAAAGAAGGAGTTTACAGAGTCCGGATTAAACGCGATGCCGATTATCACAATTCAGATTTTGCAAACTATGCAACAAAAGAGCAAGCACGAATGGCGATAAAAATGCTTGCCGACGCATGGAATCGCGGTGACGAATCATTTATCTTCCCGACGCAAGCGGAAATAGAAAAGTCTATGGAACAAACTCCGCCGGACAATCCGGATAATGATAAAACTCCGCCCACTGTTAATCCATCCACACCGGAAGAGCCTTTCGCGCCCGAAAAGACACCGGAACCGCCCGTAACGGATAACACTCCGGAAAACAA
>CAJOPK010000280.1 GCA_905236255.1 uncultured Selenomonadaceae bacterium
TTCTCCGGCAAATATTTATGGACAAAAACGCCGTCCGGGTAGTACAATAAGCCCGAAAATTTTTAACGGGAGTTGAAATTGATGGACAGCGAAAAAGAAAAAAATGCCGCCGATTCCGGTGATTCCGGCAATTTAAATTCCGAAGTTTCGTCTTTGCACGACGTAAAAGACGAAAACGGCAACGGCATTTTTCATGTCACGACGAAATATAAATGGATATTGTCGCTTTCGGTCGTTCTGTTTTTCCTGCAAAGTTTTTTGATTTACGTCACGGTCGAAGGCGCGCTCGTCGCGGAAATGTGGCAGGTTGCACTTTGGGGATTCGGCGGACTTTTGGCGTTTTATTCGATTTTCAAAAAATCCGTTGCCGCGCTCCTGTTCAATATGATTTTGTTTTTGGGAGTGTCTTTGATTCCGGCTTGGAGAAATGCCTTTGAAACTTTTAAACCGGTTATAGAACTTTTCACCGGGCCGCTTTAATCCGGCAGTACTTTGGAAAGGGGGAATTTTGTGGAACAATTTCAGAACATTGATTGGGCGGCACTTTCAAAGATGTTGATTCTGCCGGGTTGCATATTGGCGGTATCGCTGGCGGCGGGAATTGCGCTTAACCGCATGCTCAATCAAAAAATTATGCTCAGGCTCAAGGGCGAAGAATCAACGATAAAGGGAATTTTTTTCCGGGCGTTGCGCGGAGTGCCGATCTCGTTCTGTCTGGTCACCGGACTCTACTGGATAGTCAACACAAGCAAAATGCCGGACGGACTTGTAAAAATTTTTTCTTACATACTGTTTACCGTTATCGTTTTCACCTTGACGCGGGTGGTCGAAAGAACTTTGTCCGGATTCGTCAACGCAAAATTTGCAAGTTCAAGTGATGCATCTCAATCCACCTTGCTTGATACGATTTTCAAGTGTGTAATTTATGCGTCCGGAATGTTGATTATCCTGCAATACTACGGAATTTCGATCGCGCCGATTATCACGGCAATGGGTGTCGGCGGTATGGCGGTCGCGCTCGGCTTGCAGGAAACTCTGGCAAATATTTTTTCCGGCTTGCAACTGATTCTTTCAAAGCAAATGAAGATCAACGATTACATTAAATTGAGTACCGGCGACGAAGGCAGAGTAACCGACATCAACTGGCGATTTACGACGATTATGCCGCCGACGGAAGGCAGCGTTGTCGTAATTCCGAACAAGACGATAGCCGGATCCATTACGACAAACTACTCACGCCCGCGCGACGATATTGTAATTGCAATCCCGATGGGGGTTGCTTACGACAGCGATTTGGAACACGTCGAAAAAGTCACGGTCGAAGTTGCGCGAAAGATTATGATTGAAGTTGACAGCTATGTTCCAAATTTTGATTCGCAGGGAATTGACAGAAATCCGCTTGCACCGGCGGTCAGATTTATTGCTTTCGGGGATTCTTCGATAGACTTCAATGCAATAATGCACGCAACGCAATTCAAGAGTCAGTACCTGATGAAACACGAATTTATAAAAGCAATTACCGCCCGTTATCGTGAAGAAGGAATAGAAATTCCCTTCCCGATTCGCACGGTTTATACTCCGGATTTGAACGAAAAGAAAGGATGATTTTTTATGAAAATTGAAGGTATCAACGTAAAATTTGAAGGACTTGAGGACGTTTCCGAAACCGAAGCGCGCAATTATGTGAATTATGTTCGCGAGCGCACCGACGAGCCGATTAAAAGCATCGTCGTAAAACAGTGCGGGGACGGAAAAGTTGACGTTGATTACACTTTGCAGGGAGAAAAATTTGAGCGTATCCGCCGCATCACCGGCTATCTTGTGGGCACCACCGACAGATGGAATGATGCGAAACAGGCGGAAGAACATGAGCGCGTAAAGCACAATATTTTTGCCGCATAATTTTTTCTCAAGCAACAACCGTTTATTATCGTTTTGAATGTAAAAAGGAGAATTGCACCGTGAAACAAAAAATACTTCTTCTGCTGATTACGGTTTTTATGTTGACGTTTCAAAATGTCGAAGCGGGACATCTTGAAGAGATTTTGGAGCGCGGTACAATTCGTATCGGCACGACCGGAGATTATCGTCCGATGTCGTACTTTAACAAGGAAACCGGCGAATATGAAGGAATTGATGCCGAACTTTCAAAGATAATTGCCGATTCCCTGAATGTTAAGATTGAATATGTTCCGACAAGTTGGCCGAAATTAACCGAGGATACTCTGGCCGGAAAATTCGATATTGCACTCTGCGGTATTTCCCGGAATTATGCGCGGGAAAAAATTATGGCAATGTCCGATGCTTACGGTACCGGACTTTTCGGTAAAACGATAATTTGCCGTAAATCCGATGCAAAAAAATTTAAAACTCTCAAGGATATCGACAAATCAAATGTTCGCGTGATGATAAATCCCGGCGGTACGAATGAAAAATTCGCACACGCAAATTTGAAAAATGCCAAATTGATTGTGTTTGAAAAAAATGCCGAAATTCCGGAGCAAATTTCCAAAGGCAATGCGGATATAATGATAACCGAAACGGTCGAAGCATTAAGCTATATAAAAATTTACAAAAATTTGACGGCGCCATTGATAAATGAGCCGTTTACCCGCCATTCCTGCGGAATTTTGATGCAAAAGGGAGATCAGGAGTTCTTGAATTATATAAATTTCGTTTTGGACGAAATTCGTATGGACGGTACTCTTGAAAAATTGGAAAGCAAATATCTGAAACAATCGGAAAAATAATCCTTTCGATTGTTTCAGATTGAAAAGTGAATTTTCGTTTTTGGAGGTAAGTTTTTCGTCAACTACCCCGACTTAACGCTACGCGTTTGAAGTCGGAGCTTGTCCATACCAACACCGGTCTTTACCGGACGCGAGGTTCAAA